>CACZQK010000054.1 GCA_902783315.1 uncultured Erysipelotrichaceae bacterium
ACCACACATTGAAAGTAAATTAGAAGATATTGCTCCAGTAGTATTAATGCCTGGAGATCCCTTAAGAGCAAAATATATTGCAGAAAACTATTTAGAAGATGCAAAATTAATCAATACTGTTCGAAATATGTTTGGATATACCGGAACATATAAAGGAAAAAGAGTTACTGTTTTTGCATCAGGAATGGGTATCCCAAGTATCGGAATATATTCCTATGAACTATACAAGTTTTATAATGTAGAACAAATTATTCGCATTGGAACTTGCGGTTCATTTGCCAAAGATATTAAAATATTAGATGTTATTTTATCAAACGGGGCATACTGTAAAAGCTATTTTGATGAATTGCTAGATGGAGTAGATATTGATTTTATTCAATCATCATATGAATTAAATCGTAAAATAATGAATAAAGCCAAAGAAAAAAATATTGATTTAAAATATGGAAAAACAATTACTAGTGATGTCTTTGATTTATATTGCGATGATGAAAACAAATTTCGTCAAAACTACCCCAATATGGGGTTCTTAGGAGTTGAAATGGAGGCTTTTGGCCTTTTCTACATCGCCAAAAAACTAGGAAAAGAAGCTGCTTGTTTAATGACCGTTGTTGATTCTTTATACGATAAAAGGAACTTAACAAGCGAAGAAAGGCAAACTTCACTAAATAATATGATAGAATTGGCATTAGAATCCATTATATAAAAAAGAAAAAAGGGTATACTAGGACAAGAGGTGAAAAAATGAAATATACAAAGAAAGATTTAGGTTCCTTTGGGCTCCACTTAATCAATACAGATAAATTTAAAACAATAACGGTAAAAGTAATCTTTCATACCCCAATCAAAAAAGAGAAAATAACAAAAAGATCACTTTTAACAGACGTTCTTCTTCAGTCAACTGAGAAGTATAATAGCAAAAGAAATTTAACAATAAAAGCTGAAGACTTATATTCGGCGGAAATTGCAACTAGCAATCAAAGAATTGGGAATTACATTTTTACTAGTTTTATCTTGCAAACTTTAAGTGATGTTCATACTGAAAAAGGAAATGTAGAAAAGTCACTAGAATTTTTGAGTGAAATAATCTTCCATCCCGATATAGAAAACAATTCCTTTCAAAAAGACAAATTAGATTTAGCAAAATACAATACAGTTGTAGCTTTAAGTAGTATCAAAGAAGATGCTACCCATTATAGTCTAATAAGAATGTCCGAAGCCTATGATAAAGAAAGCCCAATATCATATAGAATGACTGGATATTTAGAAGATTTAGAAAAAATAGATGAAAAAAACCTATATCAAACATATCAAGACATGATAGAAAATGATTATGTAGATATTTTTGTAGTAGGAAATTATGATAATAAAGAGATGTTATCTTTAATAAAAAAATATTTTAAATTCAAAAAAATTAAAAAAACCAAAGAATCATACTATTTAAATAACAAAAAGCCTCGTAAGAGACGACTATTTGCTAAAGAAACGATTGATAACACTCAATCCAAATTAGCAATAGCTTGCCCAATTAGCAAAATGACCGAATATGAAAGAAACTATTCCATAGTACTAGCTAATCTAATACTAGGAGGTACAAGCGATTCCAAATTATTTAAGGATGTACGAGAAAAAAACTCATTATGTTACACAGTTCATTCACTAATAAATAAACTAGACAATTTATTAGTAATAACTGCTGGAATTGATAAAAATAATTTTAACAAAACAGTAGAGTTGATTACTAATAATTTAAATGAAATGAAAAAAGGACATTTTACGAAGGAAGATATGGATATTGCCAAAGAGGTTTATCATACAGCCTTAGAAGAAATAGAAGAAAATGAAAACGCTATTATCAGTGAAATCTTATTTGAAGAAATACTAGGAATTGAATCTATTCCACAAAGACTAGAAAAAATGAACAAAGTCAAAAAACAAGATATCACTAAAGTATGTAAGAAAATTACGATGGATACAGTATTTTTGTTAGAGGGGGTTAAGAATGAAGAAGATTAATTTAAATGGATTAGACATGGATTACTACTTAGAAACTTTAAATAACGGCTTAGAAATATATATGCTTCCATATACTAATAAAAAGAATTATTTCATTAGTTTTGCTACTAGATTTGGTAGTGAAGTAGTAGAATTTACAGACGAAAAAGAAAAAACTCATAAGCTTCCCTTAGGAATAGCTCATTTTCTAGAACATAAAATGTTTGAACAAGAGTCAGGAGAAGATCCATTCACCTTCTTTTCCAAAAGTGGAACAGGGTGTAACGCCTCAACATCATTTGATAATACGCAATACATTTGCTATGGAACCAAAAAGTTTGAAGAAAATCTTGAATACTTAATTAACTTTGTTAATGATCCATATTATACAGATAGTAATGTCAAGAAAGAAAAAGGAATTATTGCAGAAGAGATAAAAATGTATGAAGATATGCCAGATATTAAACTAGAAATGGAATTAAGAAAAAATATATATCAGAATCATCCTAGAAAAATTGATATAGCAGGAACAATAGAAGAAATCAACAAAATAACCAAAGAAGATTTATATACTTGCTATAGTAATTTTTATATACCAAATAATATGTTTATACTAATAGTAGGTAACTTTAATAAAGATAGAGCAGTAGAAATTATTAAAAAGAAACTAGAATATAAGAAGAAGCAATCTCTTCCACAAACAAAAAATGTAGAAGAACCGGACAAAATAACAAAATCAAAGAGTAAAATAACTTCTAATATTGAAGTGCCCAAACTTGCTTATGGGCTAAAAATACCTACTAAGAACCTAAAGTTAGATAAATTAGAATTAGATTTATATTTAAATATAGTAACAACGATTCTTTTCGGTGCATCATCAGAATTTAGAGAAAGAACTAGAAATGAGAAAATATTAAGTGGAATTCAGATGGAATGGGAAGTCTTGGAAGGATTTAGAGTCTTTTACTTAATTGCTACAACAAAAGAGCCAGACAGACTAGAAGAAGAAATAAAAGATGAGATAAATAATTTATCCATCACAGAAGATGCTTTTAATCGTATAAAAAAGGTTTGGATTGCCAATGAAATACGCATGATAGATAATATTGATGCTACAGTAAGCAATTTGTATGATGACATATTAAAATATGAAAGTATTGTTTCAGATAGAATTGATAAAATTAGAAGCATGAAACTAAAAACATTAGAAGAACTAATTAAGAAAATTGATTTTAAAAATACAAGTGTTGTACAAATGTTACCAAAAACAAATTGAAAATATTAAAAAATAATATTTTCTTTTTATTATACTTTTGTTAAAATAAGTATATAGTAGAGGTGAGAAATATGAATTTTAAAATAGGAGACGAAATTGAAGAAAATGGAAAACCGAAAGAAAATAAAGGACATAAGCTAGGAATTATTATCGTAATAATAATAGCCCTTTTTTGTGGGATTACTGTTTTTCTTATAAGCAATGCTTTCTTTGGCAAGAAAGAAGTAAAAGAAGAACCTGAAGTAAGCTCACCACTAAGTTTGACAGATGAGAATGTCCAAATATTATACAATTATGTAACATATGGAACAAATGGTAAAAGGAATGATAAGTTTATAACAGAAAGTAATGTTAATTTATCCTCTTTTGAAAATAAAGAAAGATTTTATTATGCGTTACAATTTGCTCAAGTAGAAGACTTTACGCCTACAGATAAGAAAGATTCCCAAGGTAGAAAAATCTATAATATATCATCATCAAAAATAAAAGAGTACATGCAAAGATTTTTTGGAGGAGCAGTTACTTATTCTAATAATATTGTAATTACCTATCCATTTAGTTTTCGGATTAATGGTCAAAACGTAGGAATAATGACATATTCAGAAACAACAGATGGCTTTGATACCGTATTTGACGGTTTAGAGGAAAAGGAAGAATCAGATAAAATAATAGAGCCTTATTATGCAGAATTAACAGCTGCCTTTAAGGAACCAGATGGTTCTTATCGCTTAGAAGAAAAAATTGTTTATGCAGATGCTCAAAAAAATGGAGATATTTATACAGTGTTTATTTACAAGGATTATGCCCATACGTCATTAATTGAAACAAGACCAAATCAAACAGAGGAAATGATAAGACAAAATCCTATTGATATAAAGTACTATAAAGAAAAAGCATCAACAATTACATATATATTTAAAACAAATAATTCAGTTTTATACTTTGATAGTAGTACAATTAAACAAAAAGGTGATTAGAAAGCTAATCGCCTTTTTATAGTAATACATATAATTGGAAAAATAAACTATTATATGATATCATATACATCGGAGGAGAAGTTATGAAGCAAGATAATATTCGTAATTTTTGTATTATAGCACATATTGATCATGGAAAAAGTACTCTTGCAGACAGAATACTAGAATTAACAGGATCTATAGAAAAAAGAGAATTAAAAAATCAAATGTTAGATTCTATGGATTTAGAAAGAGAAAGAGGCATTACAATCAAATTGAATGCAGTTACTCTAAATTATGAAAAAGATAATGAAAAGTATATATTAAATTTAATAGATACTCCAGGTCATGTAGATTTCTCATATGAAGTATCAAGAAGTTTAGCTGCTTGCGAAGGAGCTATTCTAGTTGTAGATGCAACTCAAGGAATTGAAGCACAAACACTAGCTAATCTTTATCTTGCCTTAGATAATAATCTAACAGTAATTCCTGTTATTAATAAAATTGATTTGCCTAGTGCTACTCCTGATAAAGTAATAACAGAGTTAGAAAATATAGGTTTTAATAAAAAAGATATCATCCTAACAAGTGCTAAAACAGGAGAAGGAGTAGATCAACTATTAGATAAAATAATTGAAGTTATTCCATCCCCTAAAGGAGATAAAAAAAGCTCTTTAAAGGCCTTAATATTTGATAGTTTATTTGATTCCTATAAAGGAGTAATCACATCAATTAGAATAGTAGATGGTGAAGTAAAAGTAGGAGATATTATTAAGATGATGGAAACTGGAGCAACCTATGATGTAGTTGGTTTATCAATTAACACTCCAAAAGAAAAAGAAATAAAGACTCTTTCTGCTGGGGAAGTAGGTTATTTATATGCATCGATTAAAAGTATTAGTGATGTTCACGTAGGAGATACTATAACACTTGAATCTAATCCAACTAAAGAAAAACTTCCAGGATATAAACCCATGAAGCCTACTGTATATTGTGGACTATATCCAATAGAATCAAATAAATTTGAAGATTTAAGAGAAGCACTAAATAAATTAAAATTAAATGATGCAGCTTTAGTTTTTGAACCAGAAACATCAAAAGCACTAGGTTTTGGATTCCGTTGTGGTTTTTTAGGACTCCTTCATATGGAAATTATAGAAGAGCGAATTGAAAGAGAATTTGGCATCGATTTAATTGCTACATCTCCATCAGTTGTCTATGAAGTAGAATTAACTGATAAAACGAAAGTAATAATAGATTCTCCAACTAAAATGCCTAAAAGGGAATTAGTTAATAAAACTTATGAACCATACGTAAAATGTAGTATATTTACGCCAAGTACATACATTGGTCCACTAATGGAATTATGCCAAGATAAACGGGGGACATTTATGAATATTGATTATATAGATACAGAACGTGTTACTATTAATTATGAACTACCTTTATCTGAAATAGTATATGATTTCTTTGATAAATTAAAATCTTATACGAAAGGATATGCTTCATTTGATTATGAAGTAATAGGGTATAAAGAATCTAATTTAGTTAAAATGGATATATTATTAAATGGTGAAGTAGTAGATGCCCTATCAGTAATAGTTCATAAAGACTTTGCTTATCAAAGAGGAAAAGTAGTATGTGAAAAATTAAAAGAAATAATTCCAAGACAATTATTTGAAGTCCCAATTCAAGCAGCTATAGGCCAACACGTAATTGCCAGAGAAACAGTAAGAGCTTTAAGAAAAGACGTTTTAGCAAAATGTTATGGTGGAGATGTAACTAGAAAGAAAAAATTATTAGAAAAACAAAAAGAAGGAAAGAAAAGAATGAAACAAATAGGTAGTGTAGAAGTACCACAAGAAGCTTTTCTTTCAATTCTTTCTACAAAAGAATAATAAAAAAGGAAATAAAGAATGACAAAAAGTTGTTATATTCAAATTCCTTTTTGTAATAAAATATGCTCCTATTGTGACTTTTGTAAAATGTTTTATAATGAAGAATTAATCGATAAATATTTAGATGAATTAAAAGAAGAAATAACCCTATCTTACAATAATGAAGTATTAGATACTATTTATATAGGTGGTGGGACTCCTAGCTGTTTAAATATTAAACAATTAAATAAATTATTTGATATTACTAATAAATTTAAATTAACTGATAATTATGAATTTACTATAGAATGCAATTTTGATAGTACTACTCATGAAAAACTAGATTTATTTAAAAAGAATGGAATCAATAGAATTAGTTTTGGCTTAGAAAGTATAAATAAAAATAATTTAAAAATATTAGATAGAACGATAGATAAAGATAAAGTAATAGATATTATTAACTATTGTCACAAAATTGGCCTTCATAATATAAATGTTGATTTAATGTATGCAATAAAAGAAGAAACTTTAGAGATATTAAAAAAAGATATTACTTTTATTAAATCTTTAAATATAACTCATATATCAACATATTCGTTAATATTAGAGAAAAACACTAAATTATATATAGAAGGCTATGAATATATAGATGAAGATTTAGATAGAGATATGTATGACTTAATATGCAAGGAATTAAAAGATTTTGATCATTATGAAATAAGTAATTTTGCTAAGAATAAAAAGTATCGTTCTAAGCATAATCTAACTTATTGGAAAAACTTAGAGTATTATGGTTTTGGTTTAGGATCTAGTGGTTATGAGGGAAATGTTCGCTATGAAAAAACAAGAAGCATAAATAAATACCTAAATCATGATTATATAAAGGACAATGGCATAGAATTTTTAAATATTAAAGATAAAATATATTATGAAATTATCTTAAATTTGAGAACTAAAGAAGGAATAAACTTAATAGAATTCAAAGAAAAGTATCATAACCCATTAGAGTATTATTATGATTATAAAAAATTACTTAATAATAAACACTTAATGAAAAATAATAATCACCTTTTTATTCCTAAAGATTTATATTACATCAGCAATAGTATTATTATAGAACTATTAGAAGGAGAAAAGAATGAATACTGAAGAACTATTTAAAGAAGAACTAAAATTAATAAAGGATTCAGACTTAAGAGAATCATTACTAAAAATAATTAATATGCTACCAGCCTATTGGTTTGAAGTACCAGCATCATCAACTGGAAAATACCATCCAAAGTATGCTTTAGGATTAGGAGGACTACTCAGACATTCAAAAGCTGCAATGAGAATAGGATATGAACTATTAATGGACGATTGTATAGGAGAAAAATATACCAATCATGAAAAAGATCTAATGCTAATGGCCCTTTTAGTACATGACGGATTAAAGTCAGGTCTTCCTAAAGAAAGATATACAAGATTTGATCATCCAATTTTGATGGGAAAATTTATCATAGACAACCAAAAAGAATTTAATTTATCTGAAGAGGACGCCCAATTTATGAATGATGTTATTAAAACCCACATGGGTCCCTGGACTACAGATTATCAAGGAAACGAAGTTTTAGAAAGGCCTAAAACAAAGTATCAAAGTTTTGTTCATATGTGTGATAATCTAGCTAGTAAAAAGTTTTTACTAGTAGATTTTGATGAAAATAATAATATAGTAAAATAAAAATACACAGGAGGTTCGTATGAAAGAATATAGACAAATAATAGATAATATACCAGAATTCTTAGATATTTTTGATTTGAAATTTGATAAAGATAGTAAACAAGAAGAGAAAGAAGGAATTTATTACAACATTTTAAGAAACCAAGAAAAAGTAGGTAGAATAGGAATTCTTTATGATGGGACAAATTCAATAACTGCCAAATATGAAGATATAGAATTAGAGGCTCGATATATTTCTTTTCAAGATAAGATAAACCATATTATATTTAATATAAAAAAAGATGATGAAAAATCATATATGGGGAATCTACGGTTCGACGAAAATCGGATTTGTACCCCAGAAATATATATAAAAAGTGGAAGAAAAGAATGTAAAATAGTATTAAATAAAGGTTATAGAATGCTAGAATTTGAAGCAGAAAGTATGAATCCAGGAATATATAAAGAAGAAATAATGATACATGCTCTATATGGAATTAACCAAGATATTGAAGGACCAATATATAAATATACTGCATATACTGAGATAGAATCAGAACTTGCAAAATATGCAGAAATATCAAGTGCCAACAAATTTCAAATAATAGTTACTGAAACTAGTACTAAATCAGGATCAAGAGATATGTATTCTTATAATTTTCCAGAATATGCAAACTTTGACGAAAAAATGAGAATACTAGGAAAAAGATTAGCAGCAGTTAATCCAAAATACTATGAAACTATTTCCAAACTAAGAGAAGAACTAACAATAGGAAAAACTAAAATTTTAGATAAATTTATTAGTAAACTTTTTTCTAGTATTTCAAAAGAAACTTTAAAAGCCATTTTTGGATATGATGCTTACTCGAATAATGATCAAAATAAAAAAGGAAAAAGTAAGAAAAAAATTAAAAAATTGAATAGTAATGTTTAAAATTAAGTGTTAAAAATAACAATAGTGGAGGTTCATAGAAAAAATGAAAAACGAAGAAATGATGAAAGATGGTATAACAAAATTTTTAAACCTTTTCGGCTTAGAGCTAAGTACAAACAGTAAACAGTGGAATGAAAGTATTTTTGAAATTAAGCGGAATGAAAAAACAGTAGGGATACTAAAAATTTTTGATAACCAAGGAAAAGTATATGCAAAATATGAAGATGTTGAATTGTTAGCTACTTACAAAAATTTATCTTGGAGAAAGGATATTATAGAATTTGATATTACGAACAAATATAATGGAAGTGTTGAAGTTATAGATAGAAATCACTTTGTAGAAAAAAAATGTGACATCCAGCTAGTAAAACCTATAATTAAATTTGCAGAAAAAGACAATTATTATGTAAAAGTTATAATACAACAAGGAGGTAGTATATTTAGAATTTTATTAGATGACAAAGTAAAAAATATTAATGAAGATATCAATATAACTGTTGGGATGTATGGGATGTCTCATAGGATAGTGGGCAATGAAAATGAAGATGTGGAAACATTTATGACCTCAGCCATATATGTAGAAAAAGACAAAATGATATCGGTATACGATGGAAATGAAGATAAAGTAACAACTTATGAGGTTGATAGCTCATTAAATGATTATGATATTTTAAAACAACAAGCAAGATTATTAGCAGTTACAGATAAATCTTGCTATGAAAGAATTGATTGGTTAAGAAATAAATTAAAAATAGGAGAGATTTCGGTTTTTGATGATTTGATAAGAACGGTTTATCAAAGATTTCCAGAAGATGCATTAAAAGAATTATCAGGGTGCAATTTTTCTGACGAATCCAGTTTTAAAACTCTACAAAAAAAATATAATTAAGAAAAACATGATAGTTTAATAATATCAACTTAAAACAAATATCGCATAATATGATGTAACTCTTGTTTTTAAAATGCATTTTTGATAATATGAGAATAGAGAGGATAGATATAATGCCAACAAACAAAAGAGATGAAAAAAGTCAAAAAAAAGAACTAGGTAAAGTACTATTTTTAGCATTTATCCTAGTTATATTATTAGTAGGAATAAATTATATTGTTTTTCAAACAGATCTTTTAAAATCTCATGTTGATGATAAAACATTAAAATATATTTCATTTTATAATAAAGAAAAAACTGATTCTATCATCATAAAAAATATAAAAAAAATGACAAATAAAAAAGGAGAATCAACTAAAAATAAAAGTTCACTAGAACTAACTGTTATCGGTAAAAAAAATGAAAAATATGAAATTGTTTTATATGGCCAAATAGATAAATCAGCTGAAGAATTTATTAATGTATTTACTGAACATAAATTAAAAAAGAGCAAAAGTAATTTAAAAAAATTAAAAAATAGTAAAGATGGCGGAAAAATTATTTACCAAGGAAAGATTGATAATAATAATATCATTTTACGGATGTGGCTATCTAAGGAATATTCAAAAAAAATAAAAAACAATTTCTTTGAAGTTAAAATAAAATCAGGATGGGAGCAATAAAATGAATAATAAAGGAAAAATAATTGTTATAGAAGGAACAGATTGCTCAGGAAAAGAAACTCAAGCCAAAATGTTAGAGAGTAAATTAAAGAGTGAAGGAAAGAAATGTATCAGATTTAGTTTTCCAATGTATGATACTCCAACAGGAAAGATAATAGGGGACAATTACTTAGGAAAAAATGAATTAGGATATGTGCTATTTAAAGAAGGAGCTATAAATGTTGATCCTCATGTTGTCTGCTTATACTATGCAGCAGATAGAAAATATAATATGCCAAAAATAGTAGATTATTTAAAAAAAGATTACTATGTAATACTAGATCGCTATACTACTTCAAATCTTGCTCACCAAGGAAGTAAGATAAAAGATAAAGATGAAAGATTTAATATGTACCAATGGATTGATAAATTAGAATATTGGCTACTACAACTACCAAAACCAGATAAGACTATTTTTTTACATGTACCTCATAATTATTCTATGGAGTTGATTAAGCAAAGGACACAATTGGATGAGAAAGAAAAGTCAAAGGAACACTTGCAAAGAGCAGAAGAGGCTTATCTCGAATTAGTAGAGTTGTACAATTGGGACAAGATAGAGTGTGTTAAAAATGAAAAATTGCGTAGTATAGAAGATATAAATGATGAAATTTTAAACATTATAAAACTAATGGACTAAAACAATGGAATTTACTTATAAGATAAACGATGTACCACAAAAAAAATCAAAAGAACGTATATACATAGGATTCTTAGATAAAAGAGATATTATTGCGATGTTTTATGATTACTTCTTAACTTCTCAAATCGAACGTTATCTCAATTGGTTAGAACCTTTTGTTCAAAATATTGGTGATATTAGAGCCCAAATTATCAAAACAGATATAACAACCAAAGATTTAGATAACTTAGTCAATGCTGGTCACATAGGGGTTTATAAAAGCGTAGGAATAAATATTGAATTTGATGACGAAGACATTGTAATAGATGAAAATCAGTCGGATTATATTACGCCATTATTTGCATATATGGATGATAAGCAATTATTTGAAATGGATAATTTTCAAAAAGCCAAAAAAGACTTAGAAAATCTACAGAAGGAACAAAATTCTATAAGTCAAAGAATTAACGAATATAAATATCAAAAAAATGTATGCTTGAAAGCTGAGAAGGAAGATTTAAAAATACTTCAATGGTCAGCTGAAGAGGGGTACTATTCCTTAGAACTTATGATTTATGCCCAAAAGAAAAAAATGATTAAGGAATTAGGCACTATTATAAAATTACAAAGACAGATGGTTAAAAAATAATCTCTAGCAGTAAGTTATCTGAAAAAAATCAGTCACTTTAGACTGATATAATAAATGTAGCCAAATCCAAAAGAAAAGACTACATTTTTTTGTTACAATAAAACGAAGAAAAGGCTTTTATGGAAAAATAAGAAATATCTAAATAGACGCTAATCAATTTTAAAAAGGCTATTGACCAGTCCAAATGAACCAATTTTATTATTGCTGCTTAACAACATTTTGCAGATTATTTTGAGTAGGATTTACTGAAGGAGCATTTGGAACAACTTGAGGTATTCCTTGAAAAGGTGCAGTCAAAACGACAGCTGAAGTATTAACAGTAGGAACAGGAGCAACTGGTGTTTTTGAAACAGTGGGAGTTCCTGAAATATACTGAGCTTGCGTAGAATTAAAATTAGTATTAACCGTTTGATTAGCTCCTGTTTGAGGAGTCATAGGAACACTCTTATTGATATAATTATTAGATGTCGGATTGCTAGGAGCCACATTACTAGAAAATTCTACCAAACCATCATCTGAGGTGTTAACAGGAGCTTTTGGAATGGAGTTTTTGATTTCAGTAGCAACTTCATGCTCATAATTATCATCATCTTCATTTTCAATTTCAATCGTACGATAAACCTCTTCAAAAGAAGTAATACCCTCTAGACATTTAATCAAAGCATCTTGTAACATAGTAATAGTTTTTCCATCATATACAAGCTTTGCAATGTCCTTTTTTTCCATTTTTTCATTACTAAGAGCAGCACGAATGTCATCAGTAAGCTCTAAAACTTCATGTATCGCAATTCTTCCATGATATCCATTGCGACAATGTTCACATCCTTTTGGATTTGCATCCCAAACCTGAACGACATCCATATTCATAAACCGTTTAAAAACTTTCTTCTCATATTTTGTTGTCTCCCTTTGATACCTACAATAAGGGCACAACATTTTCGCTAGTCGCTGAGAAATAATTCCTGATAAAGCTGAAGACAACAAATATCTTTCAACATCCATATCAAGTAAACGCTCAACAGTAGATAAAGTATTATTAGTATGGATAGTAGACAAAACTAAATGACCAGTAATAGAGGCCCGCACAGCAATCTGGGCTGTTTCCGAATCACGAATCTCCCCAATGAGAATAATATTTGGGTCTTGTCTTAGAATAGAACGAAGCGCAGCTGCAAAGGTCATTCCAATTTCAGAATTAACTTGAACCTGGTTAATACCTTCAATATTCATTTCTATTGGATCTTCAACAGTAATAATATTAGTCTCTGGCTTATTAAGTTCCTGCAAAATGGAATAAGTAGTAGTAGATTTACCAGAACCAGTAGCCCCAGTTGTTAAAATGATTCCATTAGGAATTTCCATCATCCTTCTGACTTTTTCCAAATTTTTAGGATGAAAGCCTAATGTCTCAACACCTTTTAAGCTTCTAGAATAGTCCAAAATACGAATAACGATTTTTTCACCCTCATTCAACGGTAAAGCAGAAACACGCATATCTAAATAACTATCTCCAAAAATTCCTTTTATAGCCCCATCTTGCGGTAATCTAGACTCAGTAATATTCATATTAGCAAGAAGTTTAAGTCTCGTTGTTAAATTTTTTTCATAAACTTTAGGAACAAAAGTATAATCTTGACAGTCCCCATCAATACGAAAACGAACCATCATTCCATCTTCTCTTGGATCGAAATGAATGTCCGATGCATTATGCTTTGATGCAGAAATAATAATATAGTCTGCAATCTGAGTAATCGGAGTCTTCGTAAAATCAAAAGACACCATGAAACTTTCGGTTCCCTTTTGGAGACGCTTGACATCAAATTGAACCATCATTTCAACCCCTTATCTA
>CACZQK010000055.1 GCA_902783315.1 uncultured Erysipelotrichaceae bacterium
GCTCCCATGGCGGAATTGGTAGACGCGGCAGACTCAAAATCTGCTTCTAGCGATAGAGTTCCGGTTCAAGTCCGGATGGGAGCACCATTTTTTTTTTGAAATTAAAAAAAGTTCGTTTGAAATTTTATGTATAATATGCTAACATTAAAGTGGTGATAATAGAATGAAAAGGGTATTTCGTTGTGGGTGGTCTATTTTAGAGACTATTATTATTATTTATGTTATATTAGTTACTTCGCTTATTCTTTGTAAAAATAAGTATGGTTATACAGAGATTTGTGGTTATACTTTGGAGCCTATTGGTAATTCTAATCATAATAGTATCAAAAATGTTAAAGATGGTGACTTAGTAGTTATAAAAAAAACAAATAAAATCCAAGAAAAAGATGTTGTATATTATTATACAGTTTCTAATGGGTCTTATATTATTATTGTGGATTCTGTTATAAAAGTTGATAAGAATGAAAATAGTACATTGTATACTGTAAGTCATGATGATAAAAGTGTCATTATTGATGATTCTCATGTTATTGGAAAGAAAATAACTGTTTATCCTTTTTTTGGTAAGTTTTTGGAAAAGGTAGAGAATGAAACAGGATTTTTGCTTTTTGTATTACTTCCTATCATGATTGTGTTTATTTACCAAGTATATGAATTTTTCTTTACTGTTCACAAGTGTAGTAATACTGAAGAAAAGACTATTTCTTCAAATTTGGAAAATGGTGATACTGATTCTTTGGATGTAGGTGAAAAGAAATCATTAGAAAATAAAGTTGTTGAAAATAAAAAGAATGATGCTGAATTTGAAGAAAAGGAAGAAAACCGTTTTAGATTTGTTACTGAAGAAAAATCTGGCGATGATATAGAAATCTTATAAATAAGCTTGAAAATTGTTAAACAGATTTTTGTAATATAAAGTTTTGGTGTTTTTAGGTGATGATGATGGAATTGGAAGATCGTTTTCGTTATTTAGTTGGGGGATATTATGGAGTTTCATTAATGGATTCTTATTCATTAAAAGAATATGTTTTGAAAGATATTGAAGATTATATAAGAGATTTTATTGATGTTAATCCAATTGAGAACTTTGATTATAGAAAAGAAGCTGATATTATAAAGGAAAAGGTAAGTGAAAGAACTAAGTTGCAAGATGCACTCTTAGTTCTTAATTTAATAAATGGTCCTATAGATTTAGTTTTTCTTATTAAAAATCGTTTGAAGAAGTTGTCTCAAAAATAATGATATAAAATCTAATTTACAAAAGTCATGATTTTTATTATAATAAACTCTCAAGAGGTGTTTGTATGGGAGTAACTTGTTGGCTTTTTTATATTTTTTTAGGTTTTTTATTTTTCTTTATTCTTACTCTTTTGGAAAATAAGTATTCTATTACTAAAATAGAAAAATTAGTTTTTTCTATTATTATGCTTATGATTTCTTCTGGAGTTTGTTATAAATTTTCAATGAAATATACAGAAAATATATTTTTGGTATTCGTGTTTTTGTTGATTGTTGATGTTATTTATAATAGTTATTTTGTAGAAAAAGATTTTTTTGATAGAAACGAAAAAAACATTTCCTATTATGTTTTTTTAATTTTTATTGGTTTTGTTATAAATCAAGAGTTTATCAATCAAGTGAATCAAGTGTTTTTAACCGGGAAAGATTTTCGAATTATTCTTTGGTTTTTATCTTTTATATTTTTATATTCTTTTTTTAAAGATAAGAAAATTCTAAGTCAAGTTTCTAATAATAAAAAGCAGATAAGTTCTGAGTATATTTTAATTCAGTATGCTAAATTAAAATATAGATATTATGATGAATGCTATTCTGATATTCAGAATATTTCTAATATTTTGTATGCTATTATGATTTTTCAAAATTCTAGAAGAGGAAAAATGCTTAGGAATTATGATTATCTTCTGTTTCGTTTAAATGGGAATAAAAGATGTCTTGGTATTATGCAAATTGAAAGTAGTAAATTTTTAACTGATTGTGAAAGTATAGAAGTTGCTCGTAAAAAAGTTGAAAAGATATATGCTCGAAAAGCTAAGGGAAAGAAGAATGTTTCCCCACAGGAAGTTATTTCAAGTTATGATAAAGAAAATTACTTAGAAATATTAAATATATTTGATGTTATTCAAAAATTCTAGTTTTCATTCTTTCTTTTTTGTGATATATTCATATTAAAGGTAGGGCGTGTTATGAAAAAAAGATTTGAAATAAAATTTGGGGTTGTTGTTTTGTTGATTTTAGTTTTTTGTACTGCTTGTAACGGAAATGTTACTCGTGATATAAGACATGCTGGATTTAATGTTGGTGGTAATTTTATTTGTGATGATTTTTATCCTAAAAATAAGGAAGATACTAGTTATAAAAGAATTCGATATTTTTTAGGGAATAATTTAATTACTCAAGAGGGAAATATTTATGAGCTTTCACTTTCTCAACCATTTACTGGTGGACAAAATTGTCGGAAGGCAGATACTGATATTGCTGTAAAGGCGATTTTTGATAATGAAATTATAAAAGCTACTGATGGAAAATATTATTATTTGCAAGGGAAAAATAATGTTCCTTGGTACTCAGAGATTCCAGCTACCGATAATTCTTATATGGTCTATGATATTTTATTGCGAGATGATGATATTGTAAAAGTTACTACAGCTGATAGTAGTATTGGACTTTTCTTCGTTTTAAAAATGGACGGAAATGTTTATGCATATCGAATTATGGCTGCTGATAGATATTCTCCACCACAACTTGTTAGTGTGCAGATTGCCTATGATAAGACTGCATATGGTGGCTCAATTGTTGATTTTAATTATTCTGGGGCTTCTTTAGCAACGTTTATAAGAACTGATGATAAGCTTTTTCGTATGAGAATTATTAATTCTGACAAATGTAGTAAATATGCGGATGTTGGTTGTCAATTTGAAATGCAAGAAGATTCTATGTATGAAAAATATAAAGAACGCATTATTGCTTATAATGGTGTAAATTTAGTCACAGATTATAAACAGATGTTTACTGTTGCTTCCTAAAAATATCTTAATTATAAGATATTTTTCTTTGTTTACTGTATGGGGTATTTATGCTATAATTTGATGGAAATGGGGAGATAATATGTTGTTGGCAAATGAGTGGGAAGATTATGAATTGTTAGATGCTTCTTGTGGTGAAAAGTATGAGCGTTGGGGTAAGATTTTTTTGCTTCGACCTGATCCTCAAGTGATTTGGGACAATGGTGATTTATCAGAAAAATATCGTGGAAAAATAGATGCTATTTATCATAGGAGCAATAAAGGTGGTGGATATTGGGAAAATATTCGAGATGTTCCTAGTTCTTGGATAATACAGTATAAAGAGCTTTGTTTTCATATTAAACAGATGGGGTTTAAACATACTGGTTTATTTCCTGAACAAGCTATTAATTGGAATTTCATGATTCATAAAATAAAAAAAGCTGGTAGAAGTATTCGAGTTCTTAATTTATTTGCTTATACTGGTGGAGCAACTGTTGCTTGTTTGTCTGCTGGTGCTCATGTTACCCATGTAGATTCTTCTAGAGGAATGGTCGATTGGTGTAAAGAAAATGTCAATAGTAGTGGATATCAAGGTGATAAAGTTCGATATATTGTAGATGATGTTGTAAAGTTTGTGCAAAGAGAGATTCGTAGAGAAAATCATTATGATGCGATTGTTATGGATCCACCTAGTTATGGTCGAGGCGCTAATGGTGAAATTTGGGATATTGAAAAAAGTCTTAGTTATTTGGTTTCTATTTGTACTGAAATTTTGAGTTCACAACCTTTGTTTTTTTTAATTAATTCATATACTACAGGTTTATCTCCAACTGTTCTTGAAAATCTATTGACAATGACTGTTAATAAAAGTTTTGCTGGTATTATATCTTGTGGGGAAGTTGGAATTCCTATTCGTGAAAATCAATTAATTTTGCCTTGTGGTATTTATGGAAGATGGGAAAGTTATGAATAAATTGAATATTTTGTATGAGGATAATCATATTATTGTTGTTGTGAAACCTTATAATATGCTTAGTCAAGGTGATTGTACTGGTGATTTGTCTATTATGGATGCTATTAAGGTTTATATTAAAGAAAAATATCATAAACAAGGAAATGTATATTTAGGTCTTGTTCATCGTCTAGACCGACCGGTTGGGGGTGTTATGGTTTTTGCTCGTAGTAGTAAAGCTGCTAGTAGGCTTTGTAAAGCTTTTAATGAGCATCGAATAGAAAAAAAGTATTTGGCAATTGTTCATGGAAAAATGGATAATCCTTCTGGTGAACTTATTGATTTTATAGAAAAAGGGAAGAATGGTAAATCTTTTGTTTCTCCTAATGGGAAAAAGTCTATTTTAGAGTATGAGACAATTGCTTATAATTCTTTATATGATTGTAGTTTATTATCTATTCTATTAAAAACTGGGCGTCATCATCAAATTCGAATTCAATTTGCATCAAGGGGGCATTATTTATTAGGTGATCAGCGATATGGTATTTGTGATAAAGAGCAAATTTGTTTATTTGCATATTCATTATCTTTTCCGCATCCTGTTACTAAGAAAATTATGAATTTTTCTGTTTTGCCCAAAAGAGAGGGTTACTGGACAAGATTTACACTGTAAAGAAAATGTACAAAAAATAAAATGTTTGCAATTGTATTTTTTTTTTGTTATCATGATTATAGATTATTAAGAATAGAGGGAGTAGATAATAATGAATTTTGATTTATCGTGGTTTACAACGCCATCTGGATTGTTTATTACGGGTGGGGTAATTTTATTAATTATTGCGTTAATTATTTTATTAATTACTGGTAGAAACTCTAAGAAGGAGAAAAAGGCAAAGGAACAGGTTGTTAATAATGAGTCTCCAGTTAGTCAGCCTAGTATTGGGCAAACTCAAGTTCAAACTGTTGATGCTGGTTATACTCAAAATGGGATGTCTAATCCACAAGGTGTTGATGTTAATGTAGGAGTTAATCCGCCTTTAGCTAGTTCAATGACTAATGTTGTATCTAATGTACCTGAAGTTGCTCCAGTTACTGGTGTATCTATGGAGAATACAGTTGGTGTTCCGGCAACACCTATGGTTTCACCTATGTCAACACCAACTAATATTTCTTCAGGTAGTATAGTTGAACCTGTACCAATGAACCAATTTAATCAACCTGCAATTAATCAATCTATGAGCATGGCACCAGAAGTTGTGAGTCCTACTCCAGTAGTAAACTATGATAACGGTCAGCAAGATGCTATGATGAATGGTTTTGCGATGCCAGAAGAACCAATACCTGTTGCACAACCTGCAGTTTCTGTTTCAGCACAGCCAAATGCTCCAGAGGTTTTGGATGTTTCTGTACCTGTTTCATCCTCTCCTATTCCAGTTATTCCGACTGTTAGTGAACCTTCTTTTTCTAGTGAATCATTGGCGGTTCCTACTGATGCTGTTTCAGTAGCTAATAGTTCGTTACCAATGTCGAATGAACCTGTTCCAATGCCTACTGATGTTGCTCCTAGTGTTAATTCTAATCCAACATTTGTTGAACCTATAACGTCAATTGATCATTCTATTCCACAGGTGGTTGTTCCTACTGTTTCAGAAGTGGCTCCTCAACCCGTAGAACCAGTTTCTAAAGAGCCTGTCATTTATGGTGGAGCAAGTCCGGTTGTTACAGGGTTTAATGTTAGTCAAGAAACTAATCATCAAATTTATGGTGGTGCCGATCCTTTACAAAATACACAGACTATTCCAACTACAGTTCCAACAGTAGGCGTTCCTACTCCAGTTGTTACGGAGCCAGTAATGATTTCTCAGCAACCTGTTGCTGTAGTACCTAATATCGTTCCTAATTCCAATGGCACTACTAATTCGGAAATTTCACCAGTTGTGCCTCTTCAATAATTTGTATTATAAGCATTTACTAATGCTTTTTTTTTGTAAAGGTTTATTTGTTGATGAGTGATTGACAATTCTGTTTATCTTTTATCAATGATATCAAAAAAACTTTAAAAGTATTTAAAAAAAATAAGTTAAGGTATTATCAACATTTTAACATTGAGAAAAAAATAGATTTTTTTTGAAATTCTTTTTTTTTTTGATATAATTTTATTATAGTGATATTGTAATGTTTAAATAATTTGTAATGTAGGAAAGTTGGAAATGGGGTATAGTTTAATGGCTATTTATCACAATAAGAAAATAAAGATATCTATTTTGGCTTTACATTTAGGCTATGGTGGTATTGAAAAAGCAATTGCAACGCTTGCTAATAGCTTATGTGATTATTACGAGGTAGAATTGTCTGTTTGCTATAAATTATATGATAAGCCTGCTTTTTTTCTAGATAATAGGGTGCATATTCACTATTTGAATTATCATTTGAAACCTAATAAAGATTCGTTTTTGGATGCTTTTCATAAAAAAAATGTATTTAAGATGTTTAAAGAGGGAATTTATAGTATTAAAGTTTTATATTATCGAAGAAAAAAGATGATTCAGTATATTTGCAATACTAATGCTGATATTATTATTTCAACTCGGGATTTATTTAATAAGTGGGTTAGTCAATATGCTTCAAATAGGATTTTAAGAATAGGTTGGGAACATAATCATTTTCATGGTGATTTAAAATATGCAGCTAAAGTTTTTAATAGTGCAAAAAAATTAGATTATTTGGTTCTTGTCTCTAAGGAATTACAAAAGTATTATGCAAATGTTTTAAAAAAATATAAATGCCAAGCTGTTTATATTCCTAATTCAATTGATGAAATGCCTCTTACTATGGCCCCTTTAAAAAATAAAAAAATTGTCTGTGTTGGTAGATTGTCTCCAGAAAAAGGGCATATGGATTTGCTTAAAGTTTATTCTATGATTAACGAAAAGTATTCAAAGTGGACTTTGGATATCGTTGGAGATGGTAGTGAAAGAAAAAAGTTAGAAAACTATATAAAGAAGAATCATTTGGAGAAAAGAGTTTTTCTACATGGATTTCAACAAAAAGAATTTATTAATAAATTATTGAATGAAGCTTCTATTTATTTAATGACATCTTATACAGAATCTTTTGGAATTGTTTTAGTTGAAGCTATGAGTCATGGAGTTCCGTGTGTTGCTTTTGATTCGGCTGAAGGTGCAACGGAGATTATTAAAGATGGAGTTAATGGATTTCTAATTAAGAATAGAGATGAATCGGCTATGGTTCAAAAAATCGAAGAGTTAATTGAAAATAGAGAATTACGTGTTAAGCTTGGAAAACAAGCTCGTGATAGTGTAGTGGAATATTCTAAAGAAGTTGTTTTAAAAAAGTGGATTTCTTTAATAAAAGAGAGTGGTTACTATGAATAAGAAAAAAGTTATGTTTATTGCATCTACTGGTGGTCATTTAACGGAGTTGTTACAGTTAAAAGATATGTTTTCAAAGTATGATTATTGTTTGATTACTGAAAAAACGAAATCTAATTTATATTTAAAAGATGTTTATAAGAATAATGTTCATTTTTTAATTTATGGAACAAAACATCATTTTTTTACTTATATTTTTAAATTATTTTTTAACTGTTTTATTAGTTTGTTTTATTATTTAAAATATCGTCCTAATTATATTATTACAACAGGTGTTCATACAGCTGGACCAATGTGTTGTTTGGGTAAGATTTTTGGTAGTAAGATTATTTATATTGAAACCTTTGCTAATATGGTTACTAAGACATCTACAGGTAAATTTCTTTATCCTATTTGTGATAAATTTATTGTTCAATGGGAAAGTATGTTGAAATTGTATCCAAAGGCAGATTTTGGGGGGTGGATTTTTTAATGATATTAGTAATTTTGGGTACTCAAGATAAGCCGTTTTCTCGGCTTTTAAAGGCTGTTGAAAAGGCAATTGATGATGGAATAATAAAAGATGAAGTTATTGTTCAAGCCGGTCAAACAAAATATATATCTAATAAAATGAAAATTTTTGATTTAATATCTGCTCCAGAATTTGAGAAGCTTATTGATGATGCTGATCTTATTATTACTCATGGTGGTGCTGGTAGTATATTAAGTGCTATTCGAAAGGGAAAGAAAGTGATAGCGGCCCCTAGACTTCAGAAATATATGGAACATCACAATGATCATCAAAAACAAATTATTCATGAGTTTTCTAAACAAGGCTATATTTTAGAATTAAATGACTTTCAGAAACTTGGTAAGTTAATAGAAAAAAGTGCATCTTTTAAGCCAAAAAAGTTTATGAGTAATACTCATAATATGGTAAAAATGTTAGAAAAATATATTGATAGTAATAATCATATCTCGTGGTTTAATAAATACTTTGCATTCTTTTATTTAGGAATTTTTATTTTTTTGATGATTGTTGTTTTTTTTATTTTTTATTAAGGAGGAGTTATGATGAAAAATACAAAGGGATTTACTTTGGTAGAATTACTGGCGGCTATTATTATTTTAGGAATCATTTCTGTTTTTGCAATTCCACAAATTGTTGGTTTATTGACTAGTAGTCGAAATAAGATATATGTTTCTGATGCAAAGAGATTAATTGCTCAAGTTGAGTATAAAATTCAGTCTGCTCATTCAAAGATTGAAAAACCTGATCCTAATGATTGTATTGTCATTAGTTTACTTTATTTAGATACTTCAGATTTTGATGTAGCACCCAATGGAGGAATTTATCAAAAAGAAAATTCTTTTGTTGTTGTAAAAAATAATAATGGTAAATTAGAGTATGCTGTTACTCTTGTTGAAAAAACGAAAAAGAATTATTATAGGGGAATTGATTTAGTATCTCAAAGTTCATTGTCTACAGGAGTTTTTTCTAATTCTATTAAAGATTTTTCTAGGGAAGAATTGATTGATGTTGAAACAGGCGTTACAAAAGAGTATATCAATGGAAAAATATCTAATTTTTTATCAGGAGATGTTGTATCTGTTTATAATCATTTAGATGTAGCAGATGATTTGTATTTTGATGATAATTAGTTAAGCCTTAAGAAAAAATAGAGGTTGTAAATTAGATTTTTTTCGATGAACGAGGTGTGTTGACTAGTTTATTAAATCATATGAAAAGTGAAACTGTTATGAAATAATAAGTTGTGAACATGAATTACTTGGATGAGAAGGCTTAATTTATGTTGACAAGAGGCCATTAAGAATGACGAAAATCATTCTTTTTACATTTCTTTACATATAAACATTTTTAATCTAAAACATCAATTTATTTTCTATGATATAGTAATAATAGGTGATGTAGTATGGATTATAGAAAGCTTTCTTTTACATTAATGACATTGAGTTTTGTTTTTATTATAGCTGGTGCAGTGTCAACTTTTGTTATGGGTTTACAAGAAGAAAAAAAAGCTTTTTATAAGAAAATTGATGATACTAATAATACATTTGAAACGTTTAGCACTAATACCAGTATTTTTGAAGCTATGCGTGATGAATTATATAATGTTGTATTAGCAAATGTTTATTATGATACAATGTATGAAGAAGATAAGCATATAAAAAATAAATTGTCTAATTATGAGCATCTAGTTGATGAGCTCACTAATAATACGAATTATTTAAATAAGTTATGTAATTATAGCAATAGTTCTCAAGAGATAAAAACTAAATGTAATAAGTATAAAAGTCTTTATGAGCAAGTAATGAATTGTTTTGTTTCTGATATTGAGGCATACAATGAGAATGTGTTAAAATATAATGAATATCAGAAGTCTTTGGGTGATATTCATTTGATAAAACAATATAAGACCAAAAAGAATTATATCGATTATAATAATAACTTAGTTTATGATGGTAAAGAGGAATAAGTATGAAGAAGAATGGGATAATAAAAGTATTTTTTGTTGTTTGTTTCTTTTTCTTATCTTTTTTTTTCTTTTTGTTTTACGGACCCATTGAATCATTTAAAGAATTTTGGATTACTAGTGCAATGACTACTAAAAGTCACCAGTATTTAGCAACTTGGTTATATAGTGATAAATATATTCAAAAAGTTTTAAAGAAGAATTATATTACTGAAGTTGATGAGATTAGTAATCCAGATGATATTCATTTTAAGAAATATAGTTTGTCTATTTATCGTAATATTTATGATAAAGAAATATTGGATAGAGATAAAGAAGATTTATATAAAGTAATTGAAGTTAGTGGTCATGGTTATCAGGGATTTTTGGTAGCAATATATGATCCTTCTAGAATTCATATTGCAACAACGGCTTATCTTTTTCAAAAAGGGGAGTCTATACTTACTGTTAGTAAAAGGGAGAAAGCAATTGTTGCAATGAATGCTGGTGGCTTTTTTGATCCGGATTGGAATAGTAATGGTGCAATACCACACGGGGTGGTTATTTCTAATGGGAAAGTTGTTAGTGAATTTCAACCTGCTAATATGGGCGGTGGTTTTATTGGCTTTACTAAAGAAAATAAATTTGTTTTAGGGAAAATGAGTAAAGAACAAGCCCTTGCTATTGGATATCGTGATGCAATAGAGTTTGGCCCTTATTTAATTGTTAATGGTAAAAGAAGCTTTATAAAGGGAAATGGTGGATATGGAATTGCACCGAGGTCTGCAATTGGACAAAGACAGGATGGAATAGTTTTATTTTTGGTTATAAATGGAAGAATACCTAGTAGTATAGGTGCTGATATGGATGATTTATGTGATATTATGGAAAGATATGGTGCTTATAATGCAGCTAATTTAGATGGTGGTAGTTCTTCTGAACTTGTAATAAATGGAAAAATAATTAATACACCAGTTGCTGGTGGAGAAAAAGGTCTTCGTGATATGGCTACTTTTTGGATTGTAAAGTAAAGTTTTATATTGTTTAAAATATAGAAAAAAATAATAGTCTATGCTATACTTTTTTATAAAGTAGGGTGTATGTATTTATGAAGGTAAATAAGAGAGTGTTTTTTTTGCTTTTTACTTGTTTTTTGATAATTTTTATAGGGTTTTTGTTCATCAATATAAAGATAATTGGTAATAAAAAAACTAATGTTATTAATATTTCAAATTTATCTGAAGAATTTATGGGTGACTATTTTGAAAAATATAATGAAATAACTAGCTCTTATGAAAAATCTAATATTTTGATTGTTACCTCTACAAAAAAACTGAATAATACATATGGGGCCACTAGTGTCATTCCTGCTCCTAATAATCAATATATTTTACAATTTGCTACATCTTCTGAACGAAATAAAGCATTTGAACAATTGAAAAATAATGATTCAATATTAAGTGTCGATGAAAATCAAATTATGAAAATTTCTGAGAATGTGTATAATTCTTGGGGAATTAGTGCTATGGGATTAAGTGGTTCTATTGAAGGACTTAACACTAGTAATTTAAATGATGTCCATGTTGCTATAATTGATACTGGTTGTGATGTTAATTTAGTTAATAAATATTATCCAGGAAAGATTTCTGAAAGTTATAATGCTTTGAATAATTCTAATACAATTTCTGATACTAATGGTCATGGAACACATATTGCAGGGACAATAGCTGAAGGTACACCTAGTAATGTCAAGATAGTTCCTGTAAAGGCTTCAACAGGTAGTGATTTATGGATGACAGATATTATTTTAGGAATTAATTATATTGTGTACTATGACAAAGCCGATGTTTTAAATATGAGTTTTGGTTCATATACGCATGTTGATTCTTTATATAATGCTATTGAAGCGGCTAATCAAAAGGGAATTATAACAGTAGCAGCAGCAGGGAATGAGAATTCTTCTTCTTGGAGTTATCCGGCTGCCTTTGATAATACAATCTCGATTTCTTCTGTAGATTCTAGTTTACAAAAATCATCGTTTTCTAATTATGGTTCTACCATAGATTTTGCAGCACCAGGTACTGGTATAAAAAGTACTCTTGGGAGTAATATGGAATTATCTAAAAATACGGATGGAGATAATGACTTTGAAACGATAAGTGGAACTTCTATGGCTACTCCTCATGCTGCCAATGCAGTAGCTCTATTAAAAAGTTATAATAATAGTTTAACAAAAGACAATGTTATTCATTTACTAAAAACTTATGCGGTTAAAGATTTAGGTGAATTAGGAAAAGATAAATATTACGGAAATGGCTTTCTCTATTTTTACCCTAATTCTTTTTGTACTAGCACTGATGATTGTGAAGAATTTCATGTGTTTAAACGGCAGGCTAAAATTTCTCCTGTAGAAATTAATGTTTCTAATGTAATACGGACGAGTATGAATTATGCTACGGTAAATAATTTTAATCCAACAGAGATAAAAATAACTCTTTCAAATGGTACTGAAACAACACTAAAATTAGGAGATTTGAGTGGAGTAGAGATTATCGGTTATGATCCATATGCTGTTGGTGAACAAAACATTACTATTTCTTGGCAAGGATTAGAGACATCATTTAAATTTACAAACCCTGATAACTGGAATAGTGGTTGGACTTATGAGACGGTAGGTAGTGGTCAAATAAAATTAACTGGTTTTCAAAAGTTTAATGTTAATTCTACTGCTAAAAAATTATATATTCCACAAAAGATAGATGGGTTTGATGTTGTGGAAATTGCCAATGATAGTATGGGAAGATCTATATTTTATGATGATTTAAAATCAACATATGAGGAACTTATTTTACCATCTACATTATTAGAAATTTCTGGTAATAATACATTTAAAGATTTTCAAAATGTGGAAAAAGTTTCTTCTACTAGTAATTCTTTAAAAATAACGGGAGAGGATGTTTTTGCTAATAATTATAATTTAGTTGAAGTAGATGCTACAATTTCTAAACTTGGTAAAAATGCTTTTGCTGATAATAATTCACTTCAATATGTTTCTTTAGCAGATAGTATTACGGATATTCCTTATGGAGCTTTTTATGCTTGTAGTTCTTTAACAAATATTAATTTGCCTAGTAGTTTAAAAAGTATTGGCTTTAAAGCTTTTCAGGATTCGGGGCTTTTTCAAGTAATTTTACCTAATAATGTGGAAACAATAGATGATTATGCTTTTTATCAGAGTGATGAGGGAAGTATTGTTAATGTATCTTTGTCTTCAAAGTTAAAGACTATTGGGAAATATGCTTTTTCAGGTTCTCTTATTGAAGAAATTGAACTTTCTAATTCTTTGGAGACTCTTGGAACAGGAGCTTTTGCTAATAATATGAACTTAAAAAGCTTTTATCTTCCTAAGAATGTTACTTCTATTGGATCTGATTTACTTCTCAATTCTATTAGTTTAGAAACTATTCAAGTGGCTTCTGAGAATATAAATTATGATAGTAGAAATAATTGCAATGCTATTATTGAAAAATCTACAAATACGTTATTATGTGGATCTAAAAATACTGTCATTCCTAATAATATTAAAAAAATAGCTAATAATGCTTTTTACGGTATTATAGCAACTGAATTAACTATACCTGATGGAGTTGAAGAAATTGGAAATACAGCTTTTTATAAATCTACGTTGGAAAAACTTTTTGTTCCAAGCAGTGTTACTGCTATTGGTAATAATGCTTTTCTTGGAAAGGATAATAAAATACCTATTTGGATAAATACAAATTCTTATGCAAAAACATATGCTGTGAATAATGCAATACCTTATGAAGCAACTAATTCATCGTATATAACAATTTCACTTACAAGTTTAAGTTTTCAAGCATTTGATAAGGTGTCTACAGATGCATATATATATTTTGATAGGGGAATTGTTAGTGCTAATGGTTATAGTGAATTAAAAAAATCTAGAGGAAGAAAAGAAACTATAAGTGCTAAAGATTTGCAGATTATATATCCTAATAATCATGATAGTTTTAGATATGGTGATACTTCATTTACGATAAAAGGTATAACCCAATACGGAGAAAATTTTGAAAAGTCTTTTAATGTAACTATTTCAAAATTAATACCTACTTATACAATACCTAGTGGACTAACTGCAAATGTTAATCAAACGTTATCTGATATATCTTTACCAAGTGGTTTTGAATGGATTGATTCAGATATGGTTCTTGAAAATGTCGGAGATTTTTCTTATAAAGCAAGATATATTCCTGAAGATGCTCAAAATTATGAAATTGTTGATAATATTGATATTCCCATTTCAGTTAAATTAGTAAAAACAAAAATAACTCCAAATATTATAGTTGAAAATAAGATTTATGACGGGACTGTTATTATACCTAATTCTAGTGTAGTTATTTCTAATCTTTTAGTATCAGATTATACTGTTAAGAGTGCAATAATATCAAATCCAAATGTTGGAAGTAGAGTAGCAACTATCAGATTAAAATTATCTGATGAAAAGTTTCAAAGTTATACCTTTGATAATGGTTTACAAGAAATGGATTTTACGGCAGAGATTGTTGTTACTCCGAAAATGATTGCTAAACCGGTTCAATTTGTCACTAACTATACTTATTCTGGAGCGGATATTAATTTTGAATTACAAGGGTATGATAACAATACGATGACTATTTCTAATAATAAGGGACTTAATGCGGGAAAGTATCAAGTAGTTGTTTCTTTAAAAAATAATAATTACTTGTGGAATGATAATGGAAATAGTGATATAAGCTTTAATTTTGAAATAGATAGAGCTAATCTAAATATAAATGATTTATCAAGTGATGTTATTGTTAAATATGATGGTAATAGTCATAGTATTAATGTTGATTTACAAGCTGATTTTAATTTTGTAATTAAATATATGAATAAAAATGGCGAATATTTATTGGATGAAATTCCAAAGTATAGTGAAATAGGGACTTATATTACAAAATATAAAGTATATGTTAATGATAATTATGTAGAATACTTTGGTCAAAAGACATTAACAATTGAAGAAAATATAAATAATTATGTTATTAATGATTATAGTGTTGATGAAGTAAATAAATACATTAGTAAAATAATGACTAATACTGATGAAACTGCTTTTAAAAATCATTTTACTTTGAGCGATGATTATTCTGTAAAAGTGGATGTTAAAGAATTAAATGGAAAGAAAGTATTATATACAGGTGGAAAGACCAAAATAATGAAAGGTTCTGTTGTTTGTGATGAATATACAAATGCTGTAATTGGAGATATAAATGGTGATAGTTTAATTAATTCAGCAGATTTGTTGAAAATTCGGCAACATTTGTTGGGAATTAATGTTCTATCTGGAGTTCATTTCTTGGCTTCTGATATAAATTATGATAGTCAAATAAATTCGGCTGATTTACTAAGAATGCGACAGCATCTGTTAGGCATAAAGCCTATACAATAAAAATTTGGAGGAATAAAAAGTGAAAAAATTAAAGTTTTTAATAATTCTAGTCATAGTAATATTTTCATTTAATTGGAAAGTCAGTGCTGCTTCTGGTGCTTTAGGTGTTAGTACGGGTAGTGTTTATGTTGGTGATACTTTTACGGTAACCGCTAGTGTTCATGCTGCTGCAGCTTGGAGTGTTCGAGTAACTGCTTCGGGGCCTGTTAGTGGTTGTGCTATTAATCAAGCTGATGCTACGGCTGATGCTATGGATACCAATAAAGTCTTTAGTGCGACTTGTACGGCAACAGGTACTGGTACTATTTATATTACTTTAAGTGGTGATGCTACTTCTGCAGCTGATGGGTTACCAGTAGCAATTTCTGGAAGTAGAAGTGTAACGGTATCAGAAAGGCCAGCACCAACTCCAACACCTTCTCCATCCCCAACTCCTGCTCCAAAAACTGGCAATAATTCAGATAATAATAAAAGTAATAATAGTAATAATAATGTAAATAATAATGATAACAAATCTAATAACAATAATATAAAGGAATTAAAAGTTGATAATTATGAGCTTACAAAAATAGATAATAATCAATATGTACTTTCAGTTTCTAATAATGTTACTAATATTAATGTTACAGCAGGTGCTGAGGATGAAAAGGCAAGAGTAGTTGGCACTGGTAAACATGATTTAAATGTAGGCGAAAATATTATTGAGTTAGTTGTCGTATCTGAATCTGGTTTGGAAAACAAAATTACCTTAAAAGTAATTCGAAAAGATGGTTATTATTTAGAAGATTTAGATTTGCTATTAAAGGATGATGCGATAAAAGATATTAATATAACCATTGGCTCTGATACAAAAGTAAGTTCTTCTGATTTAAAAAAAATTAAGGAAAGTAAGAAAGTGGTGAAGTTAAACTTTTACAATGAGGATAAATCATTATTGTATGGTTTTACTATCTTAGGAGCAAAAGTAAAAGAAGTTTTTGACTTTTTAACAATAGTTCAATTTGATTCAGAAAAAAGGGAAGATATTTTAAAATTGTCTAATTATGCTGATGGATTATATTTTAGTATGAAACATGGTGGTAAAAGTCCAAAGGGGACTAGTCTTAAATTATTTGTTGGTAATAAATATAATAATAAAGATATTGTTAATGTTTATTCGCTTAATAGTAATGGAAAATTAGTTACTATTAAAACTAATTTAAAAGTAAAAGATGGCTATATTGAATTTGCTACTAATAATGATGGTGATTATTTTGTTACAAAATCCAAAGTCAATATTGGAAAAGATTTATGTTCTTCTCAAAAAGAAGTAAATTTATTAGTAATAATTCCTGTTATATTGGTAATTTTAGCTATTCTCAGTTTATTAGCGATCTCTTTTTTCAAAAAAAGAAGTGGTCGAATGAATATTTTTTCTAAGAAAAGTACAATTTTTTGTAATTAGTTTTATAAGTATAACGATAGTTAATGTGGGATGCATTAACTTTTTTTTAAATAAAAGAAAAGCTATGCATTCTTATATGATGCTACTTAATTATAATTTTATAATATTCCTTTTTAGTAATTTTTTAAAAAAAGTATTGACATTTTATTTTGTTATTAATATAATGTTAATAACAAGTGAGAAAACTTGTGTTAATTTTAAAATTTGATATTAACATATAGTTAATAAGAAAAGGAGGATAATTATGAATAATATTAAAAATTTAAAAATGTACACAGGATGTTTAATTGTTGTAGATATGGTGAAAGGATTTGTTGATCAAGGAGTTTTACATGATCCTAAGATAGGTGATATTATTCCAAGACAGATTGAATTAATTAAGGAGGCAAAAAATGCAGGAAAATTAATTATCTTTATAAAAGATACGCATACGGAAGATTCAGTAGAACATGGTAGATTTCCAGATAAGCATTGCCTAAAGGGTACCCCAGAATGTGAATTAGTGGAGCCTTTTCAAGACTTTGAAAATGATGAAGATACAATTAGTATTGAAAAAAATTCTACATGTTTTATGGAAGCTCCTGACTTTAGAACATTAATGGAATTACAAGTATTACTAACAGAGTTTGAGATTATTGGATGCTGTACAGATATCTGTGTTGTGAATGGTGCAATAGCTTTAGCAAATTATTTAGATCAATGGAATAGAAAACATCATATTATTGTCCATGAGGATGCTATTGCAACTTATGCGGAAGATGCTAGAAAAAATTATGTTGATGCTGCAAAATGGTTGATGGAACAACAAGGAATCCAACTTGTAAAGAAAAAAGCTGCTTAGCGATAAATAATTAAAGAATATTTTTTTAAAAATAGTTATTAATAAAATGTTAAAAAGAGAGGTAGATAGATATGGAAAATAAAACATTGATGACAGATTTTTATGAGTTAACAATGGCTCAAACTTATTTTAACGAAGGGAAAAAAGATGAAATTGTTTATTTCGACATTTTTTTTAGAAAAAACCCATTTAATGGTGGATATACTATGAGTGGTGGTTTAGAAGAGACAATTGATTATATTCAAAATTTTAAATTTGGAAAAGAAGAAATTGAATATTTAAGAGGTTTAAATACTTTTAATGAAGAATTTCTAAATTACTTGTCTAATTTAAAATTTAAAGGAGACATTTATGCAGTAGAAGATGGTACAGCAGTATTTCCTAATGAACCAGTTCTTACAGTTAAAGCTGATGTTATTACGGCGCAACTTTTAGAAACAGCATTATTAACTAATTTCAATCATGGGGCTTTAGTTACAACAGCTGCGAAAAGAATTACAAATGAAGCAAAAGGGATTCCCGTTATGGAGTTTGGTGCTAGACGTGCTAGAGGAATTGATTCAGCTATAGAAGCTAGTAAACATGCTTATGTTGGTGGATGTGTTGGAACAAGTAATACTTATGCTGGTATGAAGTATGGTATTCCAGTACTTGGAACTATGGCACACTCATTGGTAACGGAGAGTGAAGATGAGTATGAAGCATTCTTGAAATATGCTAAATCTAATCCATATAACTGTGTATTCTTAGTTGATACATATGATGTTTTACGAAGTGGTATTCCTAATGCTATTAGAGTTGCTAAGGAATTTTTAATACCAAATGGATATCCTTTTAAAGGAATTAGAATTGATAGTGGAGACTTAGCTTATTTATCTAAAGAAGCAAGAAAGATGCTTGATGCAGCAGGATTTCCTGATACAAAAATTTGCTTAAGTAATGGACTTGATGAATATTCAATTAGAGATTATATAAAACAAGAAGCTGTAATTGATTCAATTGGAGCAGGCGATAATATAGCAGCTCCTAAAGAAAGAGTTGGGGGAGTTTATAAATTAGTAGCTATTGAGAAAGACAACGAAATTATTCCACGTATTAAGATAAGTAATGATACAGCTAAAACAATTAATCCTGGTTATAAAAAAGCATATCGTTTTTATGATAAAGAAACTGGTTTTGCATTAGGAGATGTTATTGCTTTAGCTGATGAAACAATTCCAAATGATAATTACATTTTAGTTCATCCAACAGAAACTTGGAAGAAAAAAGAAATTACTGATTATAATAAGCGTGAATTATTAGTACCTATCTTTAGAGATGGAGAATTAGTTTATGATTTACCAACGCTAAAAGAAAGACAAGAATATTGTCAAAAAGAATTTGAAACTTTATATCCTGAAGTTCAAAGAATTAATAATCCTCATGAATATTATGTTGATTTAACTAATCGGTTAAGAGAATTAAAAAATGAATTGATAAATATGTATACTGCTGATAATGAATTTGGCAAAGGATTTCAAAAGGTTTATAAAAAATAGTATGAGAAAAGAAAAAGAAAAAGAATTAAAGAATTACATTGAAGAGTTAAAGACAAAAAAAATGGAATTAATTGATAAAAATGCTAAGTTTTTATCGATTGAAAGATATCGTTCTAGCCTAAATAATGGACAAATGATAGTTCGTGAAAAATTATCAAAGGGAAAGACTTGTGGTAGTGCTACTATTATTTGTCCGATAACTTCTGATAATTCTACTATTTTGGTTGTACAGCCTAGGGTATTTACAGAGACTAGTGTTGGAATTAGTTTTCCAGCAGGATATGTAGAAGAAGGAGAGGATTATAAAGTAGCAGCTTTAAGAGAATTACAGGAAGAGACAGGATATACATCTAATAATCTTATTGAAGTTGCGTCTTATTATCAGGATGATGGAATTAGTGGAGCTTTTAATAAAGGATTTATTGCATTTGATTGTCAAAAAGTTTCTGAACAGAATTTAGATGAAAGTGAATTTATACGATATTTTGAATGTAGTATTGATGAATTATTTGAATTGTATGAAAAAGGATATATCTTAGATGGAGGTACTCAACTAGTGATTGAAAAAGCAAAAGAGTATTTTAAAAGAGAGAAGGAAGTTTATGTTTAATCCAAAAAAAGAAAAAGAAAATATTATTAAATTTATTCAAGATTATTTTGATTCTAATCATTTAGGTGGAGTTGTTATAGGGATCAGTGGGGGTAAAGATTCTGGTGTTGTTGCCGGATTGTTTACAGAAGCACTTGGAGCTGATAATGTAATTGGTGTTACTCTTCCATGTCACTCTAAGGAGGATGATAAATCGGATGCTTTGTTGGTTTCTGATTATTATGGTTTTAAAATGATTGATATTGATCTTACGGATACTTTTGATACTTTTAAAGAGAAAATTAATCAATTAGGAAATTTTACAAAAGAAAAATTAAAAAATAGTGATATTAATTTGAAACCTAGACTTCGAATGGCATCTTTATATTATATGGCAGCTTTATATACAGCACTAACTGGTAAGACCTATATTGTTGCAGGAACAGGTAATAAATGTGAAGAATATGTAGGATACTTTACTAAAGGAGGGGATTCTGTAAGTGATATTAAAGTTCTTGCAGATTTAACGGTAGATGAAGTAATTGCTATAGGAGAAGAATTAAATGTTCCAAAAAAAGTTCTTTATAGAGCTCCAGATGATGGATTAAGTGGAATGACCGATGAAGAAAAGTTAGGAGTTACATATAAAGATATAGCTAAATATATAAATGGTGAAGAATTAGATGAAAAAGTAAAACAAAAAATAAAAACATTACATGATAATAGTGGACATAAATTTAATATTCCAATCTATAAAAAATAGGATGGAAGGTGATAAGATGAAAAATATTAAAAATATATTTGGAGAAGGGGTTCTCTATGAGAAAGAGGATTTAGGGAACAGAATTTATGCAACTTCAGCAGCTTGTATGTCTGTATGGAGTGATATGTTGTCTTTTGCTAATAAATATCCTGAAAAATTTGTGGATAATCCTATGGATGCTGATGATGTTGTGATATTAGGCTGTCAAGTAACCGATTTAGCTGTTTTAAATGATTTGGAAATAGCTAGAAAATTACATGATATGACTTTTAAAGACGTCTATTTAGGAGGATGCATTGCTCAAAGAATGGATATTTCTCTTCCGAATTATGTTCGAAGACTTAATGTTATTCGAGAGTATAATATTGATCTTGTTAATAGAAATTTAGTTCATTATGAAAAACCATTTTGGGTGCCGGATTTTAAAGAAGAGGAAGATAATTTAAAAGATGGGCACTTATTTAGAAACTTTTATCCATTAAAAATTGGTGCTGGTTGTCATGGTAAATGTAAATATTGTACTATTGTTCATACTAGAGGTGGATATTATGAAGAAGTGCCAGAAAAGCAGATAAATGAATTTTTAAATCATGAGAATGTAGTTTTAATTTCTGATAGTCCAACTCCTAGTCAAATAAAAGCTTGGTGTAAAATAGCAAGGGAAACTAATAAAGATATTTCAATTAGGAATGTAGAACCTCAAAATTTAATTCAATGTCGGAATGAATTATTAGAGCTTGCAGATAATGGATTATTAAAAATAGTACATTGTCCTGTTCAAAGCTTTGATGAAGATTTATTAAAAGCAATGAATCGCAGTGTAGTTGCAACTAATCAAGTAATTCAATTAATAAGGGAATTAAGAAAAAAAGGAGTAGTTACTGCTACCAATATTATTATTGACTATGAGGTAAACGATAAATTATATGAAAACCACGATAAGGAAAAACTAAATGAATTTTTCGATTATTATTCTTGGAATCCTTATTTTGATGGAAATTTTAATATGGAAAGGGCAAAAGAAAGATTTAAAAAATATATTAAATAAAATGTATTTAATGATTGGAGGATAATTATGAGTAAAAATAAAAAGTATGAATTAGACCATGTTGATATTGTAACTACTCATTTATGTAATAATAATTGTTTATTCTGTATTGATAAGTTTGTTAATACAAATAAAGAAATTATATCTATTGATAAAATAGAAAATTTTTTGAAAAAATTAAAAAAATATACGGATAAAAAATTAACTGTTTTATTACTTGGTGGAGAACCAACAACTTTACCATTTGATACTTTAGTTGATATTTCTAATTTAGTTCATAAATATGATTATCGATTGATAATGAGTACAAATGGTAAATTAAAAAATAAAATATTAAAATTAATTCCATATTTTGAATCTATTCAAGTAACAGTAAATAGTGATGAAGAGATTGATTTTTATCGAGATCATCCAGATAAAATTAATATAAAAATAGCTGGAGATAAAAATTTAACAATGGATAAATTTAATCATTTTATTGAATATACAAAAGATTTTGATAGAAGATCTTTATCTATGTATTTTGATACTAATTTTAATGAATTATGTGAAGATGAAGAAATATGGAATCTTCTTAATAAGTTAGAGTGGAAGGAAGTTGGTTCTTATTTATATACTTTTTATAAAGGTGTACGAATAAAAAGATGTATAGTTGGAAAAACAAATATTGTTGATGAACCAACGATACCAAAGTTATATCCAAATGGAAATTATAATAAAACTTGGGATAATGAAGATATGGATGATTATTTAGTATGAGATTAGGTTTATATGTTGGAAGTTTTAATCCTATTCATAATGGTCATGTAAAAATAGTTGATTCTATTATTAAGAATAAATATGTGGATAAAGTATTTATTATTCCAACAAAGAATTATTGGCATAAAAATTCTCTTGTTTCTATTGAGCATAGAGTAAATATGTTAAAATTTTTTGAAACTGATAATATAATTATTCATTCAGAATATAGTGATTTGGAATATACTTATCAGATAATAGAAAAATTAAAGGAAAAATATAAAAATGATTCGTTTTATTTGATAATTGGTGCCGATAATATAATCAATTTTGATAAATGGATGAAATATGAGGAACTATTGAAGTTAAATTTAATTATTATTAATAGAGATGGTATCGATATAAAATATTATTTGAATAAGCTTAAAAAACTAGATAAATTTATCATTATGGATATTAAAAACATTGATATTTCTAGTACTAAAATTAGAAAAAATATTAATAATAAAAGAGTATTAAAAAATTACTTAAATCATAATGTGATTGATTATATATATAGAAATAAATTATATGATTGTGATTTTATATCAAATGCATAATAATTGCTCGCTAGTTGATGTGGAGAGATATGATGCCAAAGTGTTTAAAAAATAAATATCAATCAAGTCATTATAAAATGAATTCTATTAAACGAGAAATTGATAATATGCAAAAATATCATTATTTGAAAATTTTGTTTAAGCATATAGAAATTGGAAATCAAGAAATAGAATTTGTTAATAAAGTATTATTTTGGTATTATAGAGCATTTGAAGCTTTGCCATAGGCTATATCAAAACTAAATAATTATGATTTATATATTTTTTTGAACCAGATGTTAAATGGATTTAAGATGGTGCTAGAGCCTATGGTGAAGATGAAATTAGAAAAAAAATAATATAAATTATGTTAGTGTTAGTGGTGATTATCAAGAAGGGTATCAGAAATTTGAAGAATTAGTAGATAAATTAATAAAAAATAATATGATATGTTTATTTGTATTACAATTGGTTTGAAGAGGTGATATCATGAGTGGGATTAGAAAAATAAAGCTATTTGTTAATAATAATGATAAATCAATAGAGTGTGCTCGTTTAGTTCAAAAAAAACTTGAAGCGAAAAAATTTAAAGTTATTGAATATGATACTAATGATTACTCACTTGGAATAGCTATTGGTGGGGATGGATCATTTCTTAGGATGGTTCGTCAAAATGAATTTAATAGTCAATTATCTTATGTTGGTATTAATACTGGTCATTTAGGTTTTCTTCAAGATGTAAAGATTGATGAAGTCGATCAATTTATTGATGATTTAATTAATGAAAATTATGAAGTTGATTATATTGGGATTCAAGAAACAGATGTTATTTGTAAGGATAAAAAATCAACATTTTTTTCTTTAAATGAAATTGTTGTAAAAGATAAAAATAATAAATTATTTAGAGCAGATGTTTATATTAAAAATGATCTTTTGGAAAAATATGCTGGTGATGGTATTATGCTAGCTACTAGTGTTGGTTCAACCGCTCACAATTTAAGTTATAATGGTAGTATCGTTTATCCTTCATTTTCGAGCCTACAAATAACACCAATGGCTCCTATTAATTCAAGTCGATATCGAACATTATTTAATTCTGTTATTATACCTGAAAAAATGAATGTAGACTTAATCCCTAATAATGATGATTTAGTTGTTACTTTTGATGGAGAAGATGTTTTCTTTCATGATGTAGGCTCTATATGTAGTAAAATTGGAGAAAGAAAAATAAAAGTATTGCGATTTAATAATTATGGATTTGCAAAGAGAATTAATGAAAAATTGCTATAAAGGAAAAAATAGTATATAATTTAATTGGTGATGTTATGAGTGAATGTTTAACTGAAGAAGAGTTTTTAAAAAATTATGATTCATCTATTTATGAGAAATTATCAATGACTGCAGATATATTAATAGTAAGTGTATCGTCTAAAGATACTAATAATTATCGTAAAACGGATAAGAAAATGATGAGTATCTTGCTTGTGAAAAGGGACGATTATCCTTATAAAGATAAATGGTGTTTACCTGGAGGTTTCTTAGATGTAAATAAAGAAACACTTGAAGAATGTGCTCGTAGAGTATTAAAGAGAGAAACCAATTTATCTAATATTTATTTGGAACAGTTGTATACATTTGATAAAGTAGATAGAGATCCTCGTATGAGAGTTGTTTCTACTTCATATGTAGCTTTAATTGATAAAGAAAAATTAAATCAAAAAGTGGTTAATGCTTCATGGTTTGATATCATAAAGTATGAAGAAAAGAATAATACAGTTTCTTTGACTTTAAGTAATGGTGAAGAAATAATTGATTTTACTATTACTAAGAAATTAAGAGAAAAGACCACTGATCGATATGACTTTGTTACTAAAGAAAATGATTCTATTGCATTTGATCATGATCAGGTAATATTAGCTGGAATTGAGAGAATTCGAAATAAAGTCAATTACACAGATATTGTATTTAATATGATGCCTGAATATTTTACTTTAGGAGAATTGCAACAAGTATACGAAGTTATTTTAAATAAAAAATTATTAGATCCTGCTTTTCGAAGAATTATTGCGAAAAAGACTGAGAAAACTTCTAAGATGAAAACGGGAGAAGGACATAGACCATCTTATTTATTTCGATATAAAAAATAAAAAAATCTTGCTGGAAGCAGGATTTTTTTGATTGATTATTGTCTGTATCTATTGTACACTAAAAATAGTATAGGATAGGGGTGTAGTGCATGAAAAAGTTTCTTTTTGGGTTAGCTATTTTATGTAGTATTTTCTTTATGGTGAATGTTTCTGCAGAAGAAAATAC
>CACZQK010000056.1 GCA_902783315.1 uncultured Erysipelotrichaceae bacterium
ATTGCATCTACTAATTCTTTAATTTCTAATAAATTCATTTCTTTTAAACTACTAATAAAATCTTCTTTTGTTAATTTAGCCATTTTTCATTTCTCCCTTCAATACTAATTTTTTTCTTTCTCCTTGAACATTTCTACTACTTCCACCAAAAGTTAAATATTCAATTGCATTATTAATGTCATTTATAAAATCTGTTGGAAGACCAAAATCACCACAAGGAATCTTATCTCGATTATATGTACCTGTTTCAGAATAAAAACTAAGTTCTTCCGTCCCCGACCTTACAGTACTAATAGGAACATTTACAGGCCATGTATAAGAATCAATTAAATCCGTTCTTCCATCATAAGACATTACAAACAACTCTCCTTAACACTAATTTTCTTTTTGCTGACTATATAAATCCAAAGCGATAGCCAAATCCTTTGGAATAGCCATCATACCACCAGCAAGCATAGTTAGTAATCCGTCTCTAGATGGAATGGTTGCATATTCAGCTAACTTAGCTTGATCAGCCATTTCGCCATCAACAATTCCTACTTTTAAAATTACTGCTGGATGATTTTTAGCAAAATCGGATAAAACTTTGATTGGAGCAATTTGATCTTCACTAAATGCAAATGCACTAGGTCCAGTTAAATTATCCCCAAAGTCAATTCCTAAATCATTAAAAGCTCTAGCCATTAAAGTATTTTTATACACTTTATAATCAGCATTAGACTCTCTTAATTTTACACGTAACTCTTTTGCCTCACTATCTGTAATACCACGATAATCAAATAATACAACAGACTTAGAAGCACTAGTACGATCCTTAATTTCATCTATTACTGCTTGCTTTTGCTCCAAAATTGCTTTACTTGCCATAACACACCTCCTTCATTTATTGAGAATTGCCATAAAAAAGTTCTTCTACTAGACAGCAAAAGAACTTTCATTACTTAGTAATAAGTCCTCGGCAGGATTTATTTTTCTACCTGCTGTCTATGGCACCTACAAATTAGATTTATTATAACTTATAAATTATTATTTGTCAAAACTATTTTCAACTTTGATTCCTGGACCCATAGTTGAAGATATAGAAATATTCTTAATATAATCACCTTTTACAGTTGCTGGTTTAATTCTAAGAATATTTGAAATAAAAGCATCTAAATTAGCAATCAAGTCTTCATCAGAGAAAGATGCCTTTCCAATAACCCCATGAACATTTCCAAAACTATCAGTTCTATATTCAACACGTCCAGCTTTTACTTCAGATACAGCTTTTGCAATATCTAAAGTAACAGTACCAGTCTTAGGATTTGGCATTAAACCTTTAGGTCCTAAAATTCTACCCAACTTTCCAAGAAGTGGCATCATATCTGGAGTAGCAATCATAGTATCAAAATCAAACCAATTTTCTTTTTCGATTTTTTCTAAAATATCTACATCTCCTACATAATCAGCACCTGCATCCTTAGCCTCTTGAGCTTTTGGACCCCTTGCAACTACTAAAACTCTTTGTGTTTTTCCAGTTCCTTTTGGTAGAACAATTGCTCCTCTTAATTGTTGATCAGCTTTTTTTGTATCTAAATTTAATCTCATAGCAATTTCAATTGAACCATCAAACGAACTTACAGAAGTATCTTTAACTAATTTAACAGCTTCTTCTTTAGAATACACTTTATTTTTTTCTATTTTAGCTAAAGCTTCTGCATATTTCTTACTTCTCTTTTTCATTATATTTCCTCCTTATGTGGTAAAAGCGGATTTTTACTAATTAATTTAGATGTAAAAAACATCTTACTTATCCTTCCACTAGGTATAACCTATAGAATAATTAAAAAGGTTTTACTCTTCGCCTTCAATAACAATACCCATATTTTTTGCAGTTCCAGCAACTATTTTCATAGCTTCTTCTACTGTATATGCATTTAAATCAGGTAATTTAATTTCTGCAATTTCTCTTAATGTTGCTTGTGAAATAGTTGCAACAGTCTCTTTTGAACCATTAACAGAACCTTTTTTAAGCTTAGCAAATTTCTTCAATAAAAATGCAGTTGGTGGAGTTTTGATAACAAAATCAAAACTTCTATCCTCATATATTGAAATTTCCACTGGTAAAACATCACCCATTTTATCTCTAGTTGCTTCATTATACTTTGTACAAAAATCTTGAAGATTAATTCCAGCAGGTCCTAAAACAGTTCCAACTGGTGGTGCTGGGGTAGCTTTTCCAGCTTCAATTTGTAATTTTATTTTTTTTACAGCTTCCTTTGCCACGAAAAACACCTCCTATATTTCTAAGTTTTCGCGAGTGGTACAAATAGCTTGATTCCCGCTTCATAAATGCAAACTATGCTCCCACTAAATCTATATATTAAAAAAATAAATATAGCCATTAAATAATAACACACAATTATTATATTTGCAAGAACTATTAAATATTATCATTAACAAACTTTTAAGCTTGCTCAATTTGAGAGAGTTCAACTTCAACGGAAGTTTCTTGACCAAACAAATCTACAAGTAACATAACTTTTTGACTTTGCAAATCAACGGTATCAACAACTCCAAACATTCCTTGAAAAGGACCTGCAACAATTTTAACCTTAGAACCTTCTGCAAGTTCAACATTAACATCCATTCGACTAATTCCCATATTACCAAGAATATTATCTACTTCATAAGGTTGCAATGGTGTTGGTTTAGCACCCTTCCCACTTGAACCAATAAAACCTGTTACACCAGGAGTATTACGAACAACATACCAAGCTTCATCTGTCATAACCATTTCAACAAGAATATAACCTGGAAACATTTTTTTAACTTTTTCTTTTGTAACACCATCTTTAACTTCAACTATTTTTTCTTCTGGAATAACAACTCTATAAATATAATCCTTCATATCCATAGATTCAGCTCTCATTTCTAGCTTCTCTTTTACTTTGTTTTCGTGTCCAGAATAAGTATTTACTACATACCACTGTTTTTCCATAAATAAACTCCTTCTTAATTAAATAAAGATTTAATAAAAGCAAAAATAACATCAATCAAATAAAAGAAACACGCACAAAAGATAATAAAAAAGATTGTTGCAATAGAGTACTTAAGCATATTTTCTTTTGAAGGCCAATGAACTTTATGAAATTCGCCTTTAACCCCATGACAAAAAGCACGGAATCTATCAAGTAAACTTTTTTTACTCATTGTACTCTTTTCTTGCTTTTTTATTGCTACTTCTTTTTTTACTTTCTTACTCTTTGTTTTCTTTACTAATTTTTCTAAATCATTCTTATCATCAACTGCTTTTTTTCTAACTTCTGCCATATTTCACCATTTCCTATTTTCCAAAATAAAAACACTTTCTAGTGCTTACACCATTAAAATAGCATAAACAATAAAAAATGTCAATTAAAAATAAGAGAAAAAGCACTTATAGACCAACAGATAACACTAAATAAAAATAAAGAGAAAAAAATGATCGTTGGAATAATCAAAAAATGAATAAAAGCAGCATTAGACGAATTATTAATTTTTTGATAAATTAAAGAATTAAAATAGTTATTACCTGCAATAATTTCATTTATCATATTAAATTTTGCATTATTCTCTCCTAAAGAAGATAACTTTCTTCTAAAATCTTCTAAACGATATTCACAAAAATAAACAGATGCCCCACGCTCAATGATTCCACGATAATAACCAATATCTTCAGCCGGCAAAAAGAAAATTAAATCATTAAATTTTTCTTTCAAAATCTGAAATGTTAAACTGTTTAGCATATTACAATAAATAGCTATCTGCAGAAAAGATGATTTAAAAATATCCTGACGAATTATTTCCTCCCTCTGTGCTAAATCTTTAGGCAACTCAATTAATTGTTTAAATTGAATACACCTAGCATTGTCATTTAAAACAGATATAGAAGTAGGGGAAAAATTAGCAACACAATATCCATGATCATGAACATATTTTAAAGCACAATCTAAATTTAAAAAAATAGACCTTAATTCTTCCTGATTATTTTTATGTGAATTAATCCATGACAACAAACTTTCAGATTGCTCACCAAAAACAGTTGTATTAAAAAAATTTAAAATTTTCGCCACAACAACACCCTACCTTAAGTTTAATTTTATCACAAACACAAAAACTTGCTAAGAAAAATTGATAGTTTTTTGCAAATTTAATAAAAACTTTTTAAATACATTTAAAAAATGTCAATACAAAGCTTATTCTATAGTATTGACATTTTTCTAATAAATTATAAGCTTTGCGCAATTTCTAGAAAATCTATTTAATATAATTATTTTACATTCTGTCAAATTAATTTCCTTTTTCTTTCTATATGATAACTGATTTTAGTTTTTCCACATTGACCATAATAAAAAGTGTAATATGCAATTATATTTCTACAATTAATTATTACACTTTTGTAGTACCAAAAGACCTTATCCATAATAGTATTCTTGTAGTGCTTGTCGAAGTTGCTGTCGAGCTTTTCGGTTACGAAATTCAGCAGAACTAACAGGAATATCTAATAAATTGGAAATTTCTCTATAAGTGAAACCATTCATCTTTAATTCAAAAATAGCTCCTTCTTCCAAAGATAAATTACAAATAATATTACGAAAAATATTTTGAATCTCTATATCATTCCATAAACTATCCAAATCGCTTTTATCATCAACAATTAATGAATCATCAAATTCATTAGAATAAAAGGAAACATTCTTAATTCCTCTCGTAATCTTTCGGCAGAATGATAAAAGCCTTCTTTTAATACACACAACAACAAATGTATAAAACAAAATATTACGAGACTCATCAAAAGAAACTAAAGCATTTTGAAAAGCAATATAAGCTTCCTGTACAAAATCTTCTAAATCATAGCCATATTGACAAAATTGCTTATAAATCCCATTAGCTATATTACAAATAACTGGAGAATATTTTTGATATAAAATATTTAAAGAAAAATCATTTTCCTCTTTAACCATATAAATTAATTCATAATCATTATACTTTTTATAATCCATGAAACCTACTTTCTATTCCGAACTATCTCATAAATCATTATTCCTGCAGCTACACTAGCATTTAAACTATTTGTTTTTCCATACATAGGGATTTTTGCTAAAAAGTCACACTTTTTCTGCACTAAAGTAGAAATACCTACACTCTCATTTCCTATAACCAATGCAATTTTTCCTCCATAATCAATTTTTCGATAATCAACGCTATTTTCTAAACACGTTCCCACAATCCAAAAACCTTCCTTTTTTAATTTTTCAATAGCATTGACCAAATTACTAACAGAAACAATTTTAACATTGTCAAGAGTTCCTACACTAGTTTTCATAACAGTAGCATTTAATTGAACTTGTCGATCTTTAGGAATAATAAGGGCATCAACTCCAGCAGCCTCACAAGTTCGAATAATAGCACCTAAATTGTGTGGATCTTCTAAATGATCTAATAAAACAACAAAATCAATCTCATTGTTTTGTATAATATCATGAAATCCATGATATTTGTAATCCGGAATATCTAAAATTATACCTTGATGAAGTCCTGAGCACAAATGATCAATTTCTCGTTTTGAGCATCGTTTCACACTAATTTTGTTTTTTTCTATTAGAGAAATAATTTCTTTATCATCGAAATTATCTTGAATAATTATTTTTTTTATATATTTATTTTTTTTCAATAAATCTCTAGCAACATTTTTCCCATATACTAACATATTCTATTTTAAAATGAAATTCATTATTTCATTTATCCTTTCTTCATTATTACTAAGTTCCAAATATCCAATCAAAGCCTCTAATCCCGTTGCATACTTGTAAGTTATAATATCACAATTCTTTGGATGAGAAGTTGTTTTATAATTTCTTGCTCTTTTAACAATAGATATCTCATCATCGCTAAGAAATTTATGATTTATCATTTCCTGTAAATACTTTGCTTGATTTTTAGCACTTACATATAAAATTGCCTGATTTTGTAAATCATTAACATTTCCAATACCAGTATCAATCAAAAACCTTCTAACGTATTTTTCATACACTGCATCACCTATATAAGCAAGAACTAACACATTTATTTCCAATAAATTCATAAACTCACCAATTTTATTATATCACGGATAATTATTGCAGTAAATTGATGACTATGCCTAACACATTATTTCTAAAAACTCATAAATATCATTTTTTATAGAAAATATAATATCATAAAATAGCATTAACTAATTTTAGAATATCCACAAAAAAAGAAACTAGCTATACTAATTCATATGTAGTTCCTTCTCTAGAATCAATTAATTTAATACCTTTAGATAACAATTCATCACGTATAGCATCTGCTGTTGAAAAATCCTTATTTTTTTTAGCAGCTGTCCTTTTCTTAATTTTATCTTCTATTTCTTTTTCTAAATCATTATCTATTAGCTTTGTTTCTTTCTTCAATAAATCTAAAGATAATACTTTATCATACTCTTCTATAATTGCTAATTTAGTACCATCACTTAATTTTTCGTTCTTTAATACTTCATATAATAGTGCAATCATATTAGATGTATTGAAATCATCTTCTATGTTCAATTTAAATTTATCAATGTAACTTTTTTTGCTTTCTTCATTAACTTCATCTTTTATTAGTCTAGATATCCTATTTTTTAACTTAAAATATGCATTTTGGGCACCATCCAAAATATCATATGAAAAAGTTAACTGACTATGATAGTAAGAATTCAAACATAAGTAACGATAACTTAAAGGATTGTAACCCTTTTGTTCTAATAATGATATCGTTAAAAATTCACCTTTAGATTTACTCATTTTACCCGTTTCATCATTTAAATATCCTAAATGAACCCAATAATTACACCACTTATGACCTAAATAAGCTTCACTTTGTGCTATTTCATTGGTATGATGTGGAAATATTGCATCCTCAGCCCCAAAATGAACATCTAAATACTCCCCTAAATATTTTATTGAAATTCCTGAACATTCAATGTGCCAACCAGGATATCCTCTACCCCATGGTGAATCCCATTGTAATTCTTGATTCACGAATTTAGAATTAGTAAACCACAATCCAAAATCAAAAGGATTTTTTTTAGCAGCATCTTCTTCTATATCTTCCCTAACTGCTATCATCAAATCATCACTATTACGCCCAGACAACTTATAATAATTTTCATATTTAGTAGTATCAAAATAAACATTACCATCCGAAATATAAGCATATCCAGTATCAATAAGTTTGGTTATCATTTTAATATATATATCAATATTATCGGTTGCATTAGACACAACGTCTGGTTTTCTTACATTTAGTTTAGCACAATCATTAAAAAAACAATCTGTATAATATTTGGCAATTTCCTTTGATGACTTATGTTCTCTTCTAGAAGCAACAACCATTTTATCCTCTCCAGAGTCACCATCACCTACCATATGGCCAACATCAGTTATATTCATAACTCTATTTACTTTATAACCTAAAAATTTCCAACTTTTTTCAAATATATCTTCAGAAATATAAGTACGTAAATTTCCAATATGAGAAAAATGATATACAGTAGGTCCGCAAGTATACATATTAATTACACCATTATTAATAGGAACGAACTCCTCTACTTTTTTATTCATTGTATTGTATATTTTCATAAAATCACCTACCAACACTATTATAACAAAGACAAAACTAAAAAGAAATACTGTATTCTTCTTCTGTTGATTAAAGTTAAAAGTTCCCACTAATATACATCATGGGAATTTAGATTTTAAAATTGTTTAGTCAAGACCGAACGTAGTGAGTTCATCTTGAGTCTTGACTAATAATATAGTAATTATAATATTTTTCACAAA
>CACZQK010000057.1 GCA_902783315.1 uncultured Erysipelotrichaceae bacterium
ATATTTATATTCATCATAAATAGATCTACTACTTAAATCAATAATCATATTTTTTATTTCTCTAGTTAAAAAATCTTCTTCTAAAGGTTCTAAAAATTTTGGTAATTCTTTATTCATTATTTCTTTTCCATCCAACATTTGCTTAGCTTGTTCTACTAGTGATGTTTCTCTTAAAGAATTTTCAGCTTCCTCCATAACTCTAGAAAGTTCAATATATTCAAAAATCTGTGGCTCTTTTGGTATTTTTTCAGGATCAAGTACTGCTTTCACATATTTTCCATCAGGCACATACATATTATATTTCCCTAATGAGCTTAAATAATCATGCCATAATTGCCTTAATATTTTTATATCAATATTTTTTATTATACTTAAAACTAGTTCATCAGACATATTTAGTATTTCTCTTGCAAATTCCATACCCTGTTTTTCATGCTCAATCGCAGTTAAATTATGCCCATTCATCTGCGTATATATTTGCAACGTAAGATCAAAAAGCATACTTCTAGCAAAACCAGCAAGTTTCTGTCTTTCTGTTCTATTTTCAAATTGTGCTAACCTTTCTTCATTTCTTTTTCTTATTTCCTCTTGCCTTTTTAAAAAATCTTCATTCATTTTCTTTCCTCCTACTATTTATTCTTTACTAAAAAATTTACTAAGTCACTTACTTCGTCATCTAAAGTATGAATATATACAAATATTCCTTCTAAAAAATCTTTTTCTGTAAGTGGTATTTCCTTTAAATCAATAAGTTCTCTATTTATAAGTAATTCGTGTTCTCTGCCAAGTGTTCTATTTATTAATTCATAGTTAGTTATCATTGATCTAAGTTTTTCTATAACTTCTTTTTTCTTATCATCTATAGATAATTTTGTATATGCTTCTATATAAGCATCAAATTTTTCTTGCAAATTATCTTGTTTCATATAAATCCTCCTTGTATTTTCTATGAAAATTATATCATTTTAAGTCTTGTTATTCAACAAAAACAAAAACATAACTATTTTAAAAAAAGACATATTTTGAATTATAAGTTTGTTTTAAACAAAATATAAAATCAATTATATGTCTTTAATAATTAACAAATATAACTATTATTTAATCTAAAATCGTATAGTTTTAAATAATACTTTGCAAAAAGAAGAACATAGTCAGTAGTAGAAAATGCTTCATTAAAAAAATCTTTATAAGAATTCCTATCACTATACAAAAGTAATAAAAATTCTTTTACTTTTTCATCAAGTATTTTTCTTAATGTTTTTTCTTCGATTTTGTCTTCTAATAGCTCAGTAATTGTTTCAACATTTATATTATTCTCTTTTATTTTTTCTAACTCATTTATTACTTCTCCAGCATATATAAATAAAGCATTTTCAAGTAATTCTCCTATATAATCATTATATATTGAATCTACAATATCATTTAATACTAACGCTTTAGAATTATCTCCACCAGAAATATAATTAATAATGTCACTTATTTCAATCTTCAAAGTAAAATTACTACTATAATCTCTTCCCGTTTTCTCTCTTAAAATTTCCTCTAAAACTTCCTTTTCAGTATAATAATTTGAAATACTATTATTTAAAATATTATCAGCCATAAATTTTATACATTTTTCTTTACTTGTTAGTCCCAAATGTTCTTTTAATTGGCTATATTCTTTTTCTAACTCTTCGGTAGATAAATCTTTATATTTTACTTCAAAAATCTGTTTTCCTATAGCCATAATATCACTCCTCGTTTTAAAATATAAATCAATATAGCATTATTAACTTATAGCTTCAATCATAAATATCAAACTATTATTTTATCGACTATACCTAATTTCAAAGCCTCACTACTATCAAGCCAAAAATCTTTTTTAAGCTCTATCTGGGCTTGCTCATTTGATAATGAAGAATTTTCTACTATAATCTCAGATAAAGTTTTATGAGTCCTTTGAATTTCATTTGTAAAAACTAATATATCAGATATTTTTCCTTCAGTAGAGCTAGATAATTCATGAAGCATTACCCTACCATGAGTTAAAATCTTCCTTTTACCCTTAGTTCCTGACATAAGAAGTATTGAAGCCATTGAAGCAGATAAACCTATACCAATAGTTGATACATCTGATTTAACATATTTAATCGTATCATAAATCATAAGGCCACTAGTTACACATCCGCCTGGCGAATTAATATATATCGTAATATCTTCATTACTCTGTGAATCCAAATATAAAAGTTTTGCTACAACTTCACTTGCCATCTCATCATTAATCTCACCGTTTATAAAAATAATTCTACCTTCAAGTAATTTTTTATATACCTCATTTTCAAATATTTTATTCAAAAAAACCACCCACCTTTGTCTTCATATCAA
>CACZQK010000058.1 GCA_902783315.1 uncultured Erysipelotrichaceae bacterium
CCACCAGTATATTCAGTACCACCAACAATACCATTTGTATTTGCTCTATATGCATAACACGTTGTATTTCTAGAACACCTTGTTCTATTACCACTAACATAAGTATAAGTAGTGTCATACTGATTTGTCCTATACCAAATTCCTTGTGGCATATATCCATCATTCCGTACATATGACCGAGTATATTCCATTGTTGCATAATTCTCTTTCCAATAAGCTTTTCCCTGGATATTTTCTTGTGTATAATGAGAAAATGTACTCATTGATTGCATAGACATAGAATTAAAATCACTAATATCACTAGCTCTCGTTACAACATCAGCCTTTATCCAACTAGCATTTAAATGAACAATAATCTGACTTCCACCATCAACAGGAATATCCATATATCTAGTATAATTACTCTTTTGAAATCTAATTGTTGAGCTTTCACATATAGAATCACTAGAATCACTGTTTTGATTACATACCCATCCATTAAATCCATATTCAACATTATCAATGTAAGGTCTCTTGGAAAAAGGATTATCAATGAGTTCAACATGAATATAATGATTACCATTATTATCGGTTAAGAGATTACCATTAGAATCTCTCTCTAGTCCATAGTATTTATAATAAACAAACTTATTAATAGCATTTTCTCCATTTATAGGAGACATAAATCCTACTAAAGAACCATTATTAATATCAACGCCATCATAAATCATTTGCACTTTTACCAAATATTGATCATCATAATATCCAGAATTAGCGCCAGGTAAAGAAGCATTTTGAATCTCTGTATAATTTAATCCTTTTAAATAATTATAATCACTATCAAGGTCATTAACATAAAAAGTATTTCCTGATAGACCGGATTCATGAGCAATAATATTACTAGTCCCACTAGTTTTAATAGAAAAAGAAAAACTACTAGTTTTATTATCAATAATATTACTTGTTTTAATTTCTTCTTGTTTAACATATTTTTTCAAAATAAATTGGTTTTCTTCATAATCCCAATAATAATCACTACTATTATCATTAAATTCAGAAAGCAAAATTTCATTAGAAATTTCTTCTCCATCCAAATATGTTCTTCCATCTTTCACAATATAATGGTTTTTAATTTTTTCATTAGAGAAATTAATATCATGTATATTTTCTAAAGAAATATTACTAATAACCTTCCATACTTTTCCATCTATATTATCCGATATAATACCAATTTTATTATTATTATCGTTTCCTTCAATTTTTCCCATAAAAGATAAATTATATAAATAACTATTAGAAGAAACGCTTTTAGTAAATACACCAATATAATTATCACTACTTTTTATATCAGCATAATCAATATTAAAATCAACAAATGATAAATTAACAAATTGGCTTAATATAGTCTCTTCATTTATATTCTCATCTTTACTAGTTGTTAAAACATCTCCAATAAAACCTACAATGTTCTTTTGTTCATGTTCATTTTCATTTACTTTTATTTTAAAAGATTTCATTATAAGATTTTCAATACTAGCGTTTTCCACTTTCGTAAATAAAGAATAATATGAAACATTATCTACAACAACATCCTGGTCTATTTTTAAATTATAAATAGAATGTCCTCTACCATCAAAATGGCCTTTAAATATCTTATCTTCTTCCGAAGTAATAATACCAATACCAGAAAAGCTCTTATCTCCAAAATTTAAATCATCATCTAAAGCATAATACTTATCTTGATAAGCTTGATAATTATCTCCTTCTATTAAATTTTTAAAATAAACAAATTCTTCTGGACTCTTAATAATATATGGATTTTCACTGGTTCCATTTCCTGATTCAAATTGAGTTGCTACTGAGACTCCATCCCATGGTTGCTCCAACGAACTAAATGTGAGTTTACCTGTTAAAAGTAAATATATAAAAAAAGAAAAAGAAAGCACAATAAAAGCAATGAAAAAAGAAATAAAGATTTTTCTATAAATTTCATTTCTTATTTTCACTGCTATCACCTACTTTAATAATTGTGTATTTTTACAATACGTTCAATTTTATCCAATTCAAATACTTTCTTGTTATCAAACTTATTTGATATTTTTTGCATAAAAGCAATTTGATTTTTTATCTGCTTAATAGCATATTTATCAGAAGTAGATATTTTTTTAAAATAATTATCTTGATCTACCAATACTTTATATTTTAATATCTTATAAATACCATCAAACATTTCTTGATCATTATAGAGAATAGAATATGTTAATAATTGTAAAAAAATATAAATAGGCATATGATATATGCGATTACGTACAGTTTCTGTTAATCCAACTCTTTCTAAATCATAATCATACAGTTCTTGAAATGGTGGATTATTTATTTCTTCAACAAAATATTTAGTATCTGAAACAAGTAAAATATGACAAAGCTTATAAACATATTGATATTTTTGTAACCATTTTTTAGTCATTCTAGTTTTAAAAACTTGGGCTCTTTTACATTTTAAAATTGAAGTAACTATTCCAATCGTTTCCTTCTCTTTAAGATGATCATTCCCTGACACATTTTCGTGAAGGGAAGACTCAATGTCATCTAAAATTTCAATATTAGATATTTTTTCTAATTCTTTCTCATGAACTTTTTCTAAAGTTTCAATTTCTTGTAACGGGATTGTTACTGTTAACCCCGATGGAGCTTCCTCTTTTCGATTAGTCGGTGATAAGAATATATCATCTGGTACTTTCTTTTGCTCGTCCTTTTCTATTTTTTTTGTATCTTTTTCTTTCATAATAAACTTACGAACAATACCATCAAAATTGACTAAAGCTAAAAGAATAAAAACAATTAAGAAAACAGCAATCGATTTCAAAATAAAGCTTGGAGAAATAGAACAGCAAACCTTACCTATTATTTGATCTTTGGATATTGTCTCGTCTACTGAATTATTTACATCACCTTTAGCAATATAATCTTCATTATTGATTTGAATCAAACGATGGGTAATAATTTCTCCATCTTTACTTTTATAAGTAATAATATCATTTAAATGAACATCTTTTGTTAACCGGACAAAAATAATGTCATCAACTTCGATACTACCTGACATAGAACCGGAGGCCACTACAAAATAAGTATGTCCAAAAACATTAACATAATCTTTTTTCATAATATCCGTAACAATAAAGGTGTAGATACATAAAGTCACTAAAAGAACCAAAAAGGTAGAAGCAATATATTTAAATATGTTCTTAACTTTAATCACACAATCACCAACTTTATTATTCTCACCTTATCATTATATCATAGGAAAAAAAATGATAAAAGTATTTTTATTTAAAAAGAGAAAAATGTCGACTTTTTTATAAAAGTTAATTTATTAAATGAAAAATATAAGTGTTATAAATGATAGAGGAAGATTAGCAAAAAGGAGAAATCTTTCTTTGTAAAAAGTGCAATATAAAAATGAATCTAGTATCCATTGAAGTTAATTATTAATAAAAATCTAGATTAAAAAAAGCAGACTTAATTGCTGAATTTTTTTGTTACACAAATATTTGTTTCATAGTTTTTCCAAAATTAAAGCAAATTTCTAATATATAAAAAATGCCTTGAAACCCTTATAATTTCAAGGCATATAATTTCATCTGGCGTCCTTGGGCAGATTCGAATTGCCGACCTATTGCTTAGGAGAAAATCAGTTTAAATTTCAAATACGGTTTGATTTTTTCAAAACCCTTGTTATTATTGCGAAATCTAAACGATTTTTCAA
>CACZQK010000059.1 GCA_902783315.1 uncultured Erysipelotrichaceae bacterium
GTAATGAACAAATGGCAGGGGATGAGAGAATCGAACTCCCAACAGTGGTTTTGGAGACCATTATTATACCATTTAACTAATCCCCTGTGTTTTTCAACAAAGTTAGTATAACATAAAAGATCTTCAAGATGCAACAAAAACTAGAAAACGCCAAGATAAAATATGTAATTATGTCAAAAAAAGAAAATAATGTTAAAATAAAATTACTATTTATAGAATAGAGCATGTTATAATAAATAAGAGGTGTTTAATATGAAAACTAAAAAATGGTTAAAAAGAATTGGAATAGGATTTTTAGTGCTTGTTTTATTATTTATTGCTTTAATTATTTTTCTTGTAATAAAAGATCTTAAATCAGAACAAAAACTAAATAAAGAAGTAGAAGAAATTCAAGATATTATGGACGCCACAGAGTTTGATGAGAGGGCATTTAAGAAAAAATTAAATAAAACAGTAACAACGGGAGATTATTATAAAGTAGAAAGAGCATATAAAAATTACCTAAGAGATTACTTAAAAATAAATGATTCTATCATTGATTTCTATGACAAGTTAGAAATTGAAAGCCTACTAACAATGGATAATATAAAAGCAGATGGAAAAGATTTTTTTAAAACAAGATCAATATTAAATTCTTACACAGATCAATTAGACAAATTAAAGGCTTCGTTGGACTCTATGGCAGATGAGAAAAAAGTAATATCCTATTTAAAAGGAAATGCTAGCGATTACTATAAAGATTATTATAAGCAAATCATTGGAGATATAAGACAAACAGAATCAGAAAAAGAATTATCAAAATATTTAGAAGACAGTAGTACTTTATTGAAAAACACAAAAAAAGCTTTTGATTTTTTATCAGAGCAACAACAACATTGGGTAGTAGAAGATGATATGATATTATTTGATTCAGAAGAATTATTGCAACAATATCAAACAATTCTTTCTGAGATAATAGATTTTGCTAAAAAATCAGAACCAAGTACAGAAGAAAATACCCAAAACGAAATACAAAATACGGTCTAAATTTAATATTTAAAAATAAAAAGAAGGTGAAATGGTTGAATTTCGACATTATAAATCATAAAACAAGTAAAAAAAGAAAAGGAAGAAAATTAACTAGTGATGAAAAGAAAATGATTTTTGCTTCTATCTTTTTTTTGACATTAGCAATTGTTTTTATAATTATTTATTTAATTAAATTTAATAATGTAACACCTAAAAAAGAAACAAAAACTAAAATTATCCCACAAGAAACTTTAAAAATAGTAGATGAAAATAGTAACCAAAGACCAATAGCTGTCATGATAGACAATAATATTGGCGATGAAAAACATGCTGGCCTACAAAATTCATTTGTAAATTATGAAATTATTGTAGAAGGCGGACTTAGTAGAATAATGGCTATATATAAAGATGAAGAAAATACTTTAATTGGTCCTGTTAGAAGCTCTAGACACTATTTCCTAGATTATGCCTTAGAATATGACGCAATATATACTCATTTTGGATGGAGCCCAAAAGCAGAAGAAGATATCAAAAGCCTAAATGTAGAAAACATAAATGGCATGACAGATGCAACACCGTTTGCAAGAGATAAAAATATTCTAGCACCACACAATGTTTTTACAGCAGCAACAAAATTAAGAGAATATTTTGATACAAAGGGATATTCTAAAACAACTAATTCATGGAAAGCTTTAAATTATAGTACTAAAGAAATAAATTTGGATAAAAAAAGTAAAAATGTAGAAAGCTTAAAAGTTGCCAATAAAGTAATAATGAATTATTCTTACAATCAGATAAGATCATATACATATGATGAAAATAGTAAGACATATCTGCGATTTATGAATGGAAGGGAACACCTTGACAGAGAAACAAACACTCAATTAAATTATAAGAATATTATAATAATGATGGTCGAAAACACCTCAATGGATAGTGAAGACAGACAAGATTTAAAAACAGTAGGAACAGGAACAGGATACTATATAACAAATGGCTACGCTCTACCAATTAATTGGTCAAAAGCATCTAGAACTTCAAAAACAAAATACACATTAGATGATGGAGTAGAACTAAAAATAAATGATGGAAATACATTTGTTCAAATTTTACCACTTTCCACTAATGTAATTTTCGAATAAAAGGAGGCTGAAAAATGAAAGTTGGAGTATTTGGAACAGGAGCTTATGGAATGGCAATCTCAAGCATATTGATAGATAACGATTGTGAAGTAACAATGTGGACAAAGTTTCAAGAAGAAAAAGAAAAACTACAACAAACAAGACAAAATGAGAAATATATTCCAAATTTTAAATTAGACAAAGATATCAAAATAACTACGAATGTAGAAGATTGCATAAAAAATAAGGATTTGTTAATTATAGCAATTCCAGCTGCTTTTGTAGATTCACTTTGCAAAGAAATGGCACCATTTATTAATGAAAATCACATTGTTATTGCTACAAAAGGAATTGAACAAGAAACCGGATTTTTTATGCACGAACTAGTAGAAAAAAATTTGAATACCAAAAATATTGCAGTTGTAAGCGGCCCCTCATTTGCCATTGATATAATATCTAAATTACCAATAGGACTTTCGCTTGCAAGCAGAAAAAAAGAAACTACCATTCTCGCAAAAAAAGCACTTCAAAATAACCATATAAAGTTAAGAGAATGCGAAGATATAACAGGAATTGAAATTTGTGGAGCTATAAAAAACGTCATAGCCATTGCCTCAGGAATACTTGAAGGTTTAAAAGTAAATGAGTCAACAAAGGCAATGTTGATTACAGAGGCGATCTATGATATGGAAGAAATATTAGACACATTTGCCTGCGATAAGCGAACAGTTTTATCTTTTGCAGGAATTGGCGATCTTCTTCTAACTTGTACATCTTATAAGAGTAGAAACTTTAGCTTTGGAAAACTAATAGGTGAAAGCCCAGGAAAGCAGGTAATTGATAAATATTTAAAAGAAACAACCATAGAAGGGCTTTATACATTAAAATCAATTTATCAACTTTTAGAAAATAAAAATGTAAAAATTCCAATCATTGATATAATATATGAAATAGTTGTAAAAGGAAAACAACCAAAACTATTATTGAACTTTTTGATATCAAAGTAATAAAAAAAATAAGAAAACAACTATGATTTATTAAAAAATTAATTAAATAAGGAGAAGTATATGAGCAATTTTGTAATGAAATATTTAAAATCATCATTTTTAAGTTCTATAGGATTAACAATACTTGGATTTTTATTGTTTTTCCAAGCAGAGATAACAATTGTTTCTATCTCATATGTAATAGGCGGCATTCTAGTAGCAATAGGGACGTTGGCATTAATAAGGTATATAAATCAATTACATAAAAACGTTAAGAATGAGTTGGATATTATTTATGGCCTAGGAACAATAATTCTAGGCATAGTAGTAATTAGCAACCCCAAGGCAATTGCGAGTATTATACCTTTTGTGCTAGGAATCATAATGATAATTAGCAGTTCTGCAAAACTACAAATAGGACTTCAAATGAGAAAGGACAATAACCATACCTGGGTTTTTACAACAATCACGTCGCTATTAACATTAATGTGTGGAATTTTACTTATTTTTAATCCTTTTGCAGGAGCCAAATTCATTACTAAAGTAATAGGAATGTTACTATTAATATATGGAATTATAGATATGATATCAATCATTCTTATTAAAAAGGCTGGGAAAAGTCAAGAAAGCAAAACAAAAGAGACAGTTATAAAAGAAGCAGAAATCATAGAAGACAATACAAAAGATATAAAACAACTTAAAAATATAAAAAATAATAAAAAAGAAAAGGGGAAAGATGAGTGATGTATAATTTTTATCCACTTATATTAAGTTTTATGGATACTTTAAACGATTGGAACGAAAAATTAAATGGCTTTGCCGAAAAGCACCTAAATAATGTTGGAGTTGGGACTGCTATTATAGGGATAATATTTGTAGTTGCTGTTTGGGGAATTGGGGCATTAAATAAAAAGTAAGATACTTAGTATTTTTTTGAAATTAACTGCATAAAGATTAAATAATCAACAATGAAGCCAATCATCACATATGAGGTTTAATACATTCTACTGAATATTGAATTTAGGTTATATTTAAAGAAAAAAAGATATAACTAAAGCTTAAAAGATTACTATAGATAATTAAAAAATAATAATGATATTAATCAACAAAGTTAGAATTCGAAGAAAATATGCCATGAGTAAGAACTTCCAAAATGAATAGGTAAAGCAAATAATATTTTTGAAATTAAGGCTTTACTTTGAATTTCATTTGAAAAAAAGCAAATAAGATTATATAATAATAACAACGAGGTAAAAGCATGGATATAACAGAAAATTTAGAAATAGGAAAAAAATATGAAATACACAGCTATAAGCATAATGGAAAAATTCATCGTTCCTGGGATGAAGCAGTTCTCTTAGAAATTCATGAAGACTACCTGATTTTTGGAAATGAAAAAACTAAAGTTACAGAATCAGATGGAAGAACTTGGAGAACTAAAGAACCAGCAGTTTTATATTTTTTTTATAAAGACTGGTATAATATCATAGGTCAATATAAAAAAACAGGAATTTATTATTATTGCAATATGGCATCTCCATTTCTGATAGAAAACAATACAATTAAGTATATAGATTATGATTTAGATTTAAGAGTTTTCCCAGATGGAAGTTTTAAAGTTTTAGATCGTGGAGAATATAAATATCATAAGAATATAATGAAATATTCAGAAGACATTGATATGATTTTAAAAACAGAACTAACAAAATTAATAGAAATGGTACGAAAAAAAGAAAAAGCCTTTCAACCAAAAACAGTAGAACATTATTGTGCTTTATATAGAAAAGAAAATCAAAAAAAGAAATAACAAAGATGAGTTTCTTTAAGACTATAAAAGCACAATTTTTTTAAATTACTTATAATTTAAGTAACAAAAACCACATAATTTGAGTAAAAAAATGACAAAATATTAAAAATAGTCGAAAAATTGCAAAAAATTGTTGACTTTACTAATTTGGTTTGATATATTATTGATGCAGCTCGACAAAAGAGCTGAAATGATCTTTGAAAACTAAGCA
>CACZQK010000060.1 GCA_902783315.1 uncultured Erysipelotrichaceae bacterium
AATTTGATAGAAAAATAAAAAAGACTCTTTTCTTAGATGCTAAATACGAAAATCTAATAATGGAATCGATGTATATTGATAATATTAGATTTTTTCTTAAAAATTTAAATTCAGAAGATGAATTAGATGCTCAGATAAAAGAAAAATATTTTTTAGATGATAATCGAGTATCTCAAATTATTAATCGAATACCCACTTTTTATATTAGGGAAATTCACAGTATATTATCAAAAGAAAATCAATTAGATAAAAAAATTAAAAGAAAACTTTTTATAGAAAAAAAACTATATGAAGGATATAAAATGCACCATGATAATATGTATTTAAGTCATCGGGATAATCAATATGAATATTCCAAATCAGATACCTATAGAAGTTTTTACTCTTTATTTAGTTTTATTCATCTTTTAGATTCATCTGATGAAATAGATAACGAAATAAAGAAAAATATTTTTTTTGATGACAAAACTTTTGAATTTTTAATAGCGAGTACTAATGTTAATCATTTGTCACCGATAATAAGAAGAATAGTAGAATCATCAACTGAAACAGATATAGAAATTAAAAATAATATTCCATCGTTAATAGGAAAAATGAATTTAAAAAATATCAAGAAATTTATTTCACTACTAAGTTCTTCAACCGAAGGAATTAAAATAAAGGAAAAACTGTTTCTAGATCCTTCAAACTTATCAGGGTTATGCAAGACCATCTTCGCCTTAGATTTTAATTCTGAAGCAGATATGGAGATTAAAAGAAGATTATTTTTAGATTCTAAGTATAGCGGTATTATAATTGACAATATGTCTCCTGATCTTTTTGTAAGTCTTTTAAAAGTTTTAAACACCGACAATGAATTAGATACTCAAATCAAAGAAAAATACTTTTTAGATGATAATCTAATTTCTTTAGTTATACAAAGAATACAAGATCCATCAATTATTTATAGTATTAATGAAGTGTTATCAACTAATAGAGAAGTAGATGCAGAAATAAAAAGAAAAATGTTTTTTGACTATGAAAACTTAGAAAAAATGATAATAAAATTGGACAAGAGAAATTTCAAAAGTATAATAAAAGATATATTCACCTCATCAAATGGGGTGAACGCAGAAATAAAAAGAGAAATTATTCTTGACAGAAAAAAGTATGGGCTTATCATTGAAAAGATTATCCAAGAATATGATTCATCAGAGTTAAAAAATTTTTTTAATTCAATTATTAATCCATCAACGAAAGATAATCATGATTATAACAACGCTGAAATGAAAGAGAGCATCTTTTTAGATCAAGAAAATTTTGACTTATTACTAAAAAATATAGAATTACGTAATCGCAACGATTGCCAGTCCAATATTTTTGATTTATCAACTCTAATACTCATGCTAAGTAATGAAAATCAAACAGACGTAGAAATAATAAAAAACTTTTTATCAAAGAAAAATTTATATAAGGTAATCAATAACTCTAGTAGTAAAGGTATTGTTGAGGTCATAAGACAACTTGAATCGATGAAGATAACAGATGGTAGTGGAAATGCCCTATCAACGATGATGATAGAGGATAATAGCGTACAAAAAAGGATACAGAGTTTGGAAAATATGCAAAATTCATCTAATAATTTGTCAAATTTATTATCATATTTAGAAAATGAATCTTCCCTAACAAGTAAAATAGATTGTCAGATTCTAGATGTAATATTAAAGTCAGACAGGATATCATCAGATATTTTATCATATACCACAAGAATAAAGTATAGAATATATAGAATTTTAAGGTTCTTTTTAAATACATCATTAGAGAAGGCTAATATTATAAATGATGATGGATACCTAACCGACAGAATACAGAGTACAATTGAAGATATGTATTCACAAGAGCAAGAACAACTTACTAGAAGCAGTTTAGGTTCTCCAAAAAGTGATTTATGGAAGAAATTGTATAAGTTTTTAAGAGGAACCTATGTAGTTAACCAAAAAGGAGATTATGTATGTGCTGTTTTAGACTCTAATACAGCCTATATGAATAAAGAGGGGCAACAGATAGAAATACATAATTTAAAATTTAACGACAATGATGGCAAATTACATCATGAGGGAGCCTTCTACAGTTCATTAATTGCATTAGAAACCTCAGAAGAGAAGCTAAATCCAAATGGAACTGTTGAATACTATGCAAAAGAGGGAGCTAAACATGATTGTCTCTCAATCTTAATTGAAGGGGAAATGGTTCACCTTTATTGTCCAACAAAGAACAGCCCAGAACAAAACAACTTTCTCCAAAATATAATGGCTGAGATATATGAGATAGAAAATAATCGAGAGCTTAATCCTCGTGGCCTAAAGTTTAGCTTTGGCATAGCATATAGCGATGGTAATAGTGCAAGTTCTATGGGTATAAGACCAATATTTGTTGAAGATGTTTATAGTTTGTTGATAAATCACGGAGTAATAGAAAAACAGGATATCAGCCTGTCTGAAATAGATAATGAAGTCCACCGCAGAAAGTAATAATAATAATAATAAACATTAATAATAGGATAGCGTTTAAACAAAAAAATATTGAGGCCATCTCTTTATATACTAGAATATCAATAAATAAACATTTTTGGTTTTTTTGGGGGTATAAATACAAATACAGTAGAGGACGAAATGATTTGCCTATATAGGGCTGATATAATTGGGCTTGATAATTTAAGAAGAATTGAGATGAATAAATTATCACCTGACATTGTTCAAAGCACTTATACTCATGACAATTTTGTATTGTCAAAGAATATAGTCAAATAGGAACAAACTCAAAATACTGATTATTGTTATGGCCATCAATTGAGACAAAATTGGCTATTAGTAATAAAAAACGGTCAGAATAAATAGGATAATTGTCAAATAGTGTGTGTAGACACATGTAAGTGATAATTTTTCTAACAGTCAGTGCGTTAAGCATTGGCTGTTTTTTTGATTTTTAATAAACCTTTACATATCATTATTCTAGTTTTAAATCTTCTGAACGATCTAAATCTAAAAGCAATTCTTTTAATGACTTTAATAAAAATATTATTTCCTTCTATAAATCCATTGTGATATTTATTCTCGAATGTATTTTTTATGTATGGTAAAAATTCTATAAGTGTTTTAATTGATGTTTTCATATAATTAGATATATTAGGATTAATATTATTTAAAACTTGTTTTAATTTTTTAAAATCTTTTTTTCTAAAACAATAAAGAACATCTTGATATAACAAATACGTTTGCTTTAATTCAGCATCAGTGTTAATCAAATAATTGACGACATCTGATCGAGCCATAAGAGAATTAAAACAATGATATTCTTTTCATATTAATCTCCAGTATCTTTTTAGTTTTCTAGGGTTCTTCTTATCTTTATTCATTACCTTAATTCTTATTTTATTTAAAGATCTAGAAATAAGTTGAGTAAGATGAAATTTATCAATAATAATCTTAGCGTTGGGAAACATTTTTTTATTAAAGAAACATAGGGGAATACATATCAATAGTAATATATTTAACTCTGTTTCTAGCTTTATAATCGTAGTAAAAGAAATATTTAATTAAGTTATCTAATCTTCTATCTCCAACAATATCAATGGTTTGACCAGTAATATCATCACACATATGGAAACTCATTGCAGTATCAGCAGATTTAACAGATTTAAATTCATCTAAAGATAAAACTTCAGGTAAATAATGTTTATATAATTTTTGAGTCTCATAGAAAGAGTCCATAACCCGTTCAACAGTATTGGAAGATACTCTATTATCTGAAGCAATATCATTTTCAGAATGTTTTTTAGTCAAGACCAAAGCAATCTTATGTTTGGTAATATTGGAAGAAAGGGTAAATGCCTTATTACAATGTTTACAAAGATATCTTTGTTTGTGAAGTCTAAGAATAGTTTTAAAACCAACAACATCAGGAATTATAATATTAGAAGTAATAAAACCATGCTTTTCAAAATGTTTGTCAAAAACAACACTGCACTTAGGGCAAAAACAAGGCTGATAAGATAAATAACCTTCAAATATTTTATGAGTAACTCCTTTAAAGTTTTCATAGAAATAAAAATTTTCTTTAAAATGAATATTTGAATCTTTCAATTCAAGCATATCTATAATATAATTTTGATTAGATATATAAGTACCTCATTTCATTGTATTTTTGGACACTTACATTGTATCAGGTTTTAACTTATATGTCTTTTTATTATAGTTAAATAAAATGTGAGTGACATATAAGCCACACACACTAAAAATTATATAACCAATTATAATCTTTCTATCTACTTTTTCGTAATTTTCAATTTTCTATTGATTAAGATATTGCAATCTTTTTACTACATAACAATTTTATCAACATTTATTAAAAAACATTTGTATGTAATAG
>CACZQK010000061.1 GCA_902783315.1 uncultured Erysipelotrichaceae bacterium
ATGAACTATTGCTTTTACTTTTCTATTTTTGAATATATAGTCTAACAGGGGTGCATTTAATGTGGCTTTTTTATTTAATACATTAATTATATGATTATCGTGATCGACATTCTCAACTAAAGTAAATTCATTTAAATCTTCTTTTCCTCTAATTGTAGTGATGAAACCATTACTAGTTTTTATAGCTACACATCCAAAATAATACTTGTCATTATATTTTTTTTTAGTTAATTTAATTTTAAACTTTTCTATATATTGTTTATATAGTTCTAAATCTTTTTTATCTATATTAATTTCATATTTTTTTACAATTGATTTATAATAAATATCACTTTTAATACTATTTAAAAATGCCTTTGTATCATTTATTGATATAATACTTTTTTCTTTTGTCAAAACATATTTTATACCTTTACAACTAACAAATAAGAATTGTTCTTTTTTATTTAATAATTCACTGTACAAATTATCAATATCAGTATTTAGATTTTGAATATATATTATTTTATTTTTTTCCGTCATTAAACATCTTTCTAACTAGCTTTTTTGCTATATCATCTTTACCATGTGCTTCTTCTATTTCATTAGTTTTATTAATTATATAACCAATATGATCACCATTTCTAATATTAGATAAATCATTAGCAACAACTAAATCACAATTGTTTTTATTTCGTAATCTCTTTGCAACCTCAATCAATTCTTCTTTTGTTACACCATCTAATAATTTAAATCCTATAAGATATGTTGATGGACTTAGATTTTTAATAATAGATATTATTTTGGGAGTTGGTTTTAATACTATTACTAGGTTATCTTCATATGAAGATATTTTACTTTCACCAATAATTTCAATATTTTTAAATGCATTATCCATATCACTATGTTTTTTCATACTTTTTTTTATTCTTTCAATTGTCGTTACATAGTCAATCATATAATCAGATACTGCCATAGAATGAATAAAATAATTTATGTGTTCATTTGTAAGCAAGCTTTCAATGGTATTTTTTAAATCTATAGTTCCATCAATTTCGATAATTTGAATTCTTTTATCAGTAGGTTTTAATGAATGTTTTGAACATACATAGTAAATTATTAGGTCATTATTTTCTTCTAATAAACGATTTGCTATTGTCATTCCTAATTTGCCACTAGATGAGTTTGTTATTTTTCTAACATTATCAATTTTTTCACTTGTTCCACCAGCAGTTATAATTATTTTTTTCATTTTATTTTCTCTCCTTTATTAAAACCTTAACATAGTCAATTATCTCTTCACTTTTAGGAAGCTTGCCTTTGGCTTCATATCCACAAGCAAGATGACCAATTGAAGGTTCTATAATCTTATATCCATAAGATTTTAACTTTTCCAAATTATTTTGAACAATAGGATTTTCATACATTCCATTATTCATAGCAGGTGCAAAAATTACTGGAGCTTTTGTTGCCATAATAGTGGTTGACAACATATCATCAGCAATTCCATTTGCAACTTTTCCAATTATATTTGCAGTTGCTGGAACTATTAAGAATAAGTCTGCTTTTCTTGCTAAACTAATGTGTTTAACATCAATATAGTCTGGTCTTTCAAACATGTCAGTTATTACTTTGCTTCCAGATAAAGTTCCAAGTGTTAGTGGAGTAATAAATTCGCAGGCACTCTTTGTCATAATAACATCAATATTTGCTCCTTCACTTTTTAAATAGCTTACAATTCCGCAAGCTTTATAAGCAGCAATTCCTCCAGTTATTCCAACTATTACATTTAAATCTTTAAACATATTATCCTTCCTTTCAATTTCATTTTATTATGAATATATTGATAAGCAAAATATATTTATGTTATTATATTTATAAGGAGAGCTTATAATGAATATAGATTTAGAATTATATAGAGTTTTTTATACTGTTGCTAAATATAAGCATATGACTAAAGCTAGTGAAGAATTACATATATCACAACCAGCTATATCTCAATCAATTAAAAAGTTAGAAGATCAATTAGGCGGAACTTTATTTTTAAGAAGTAATAAGGGTATGGAACTTACTGAAGAAGGTAAAATGCTTTATGAATATGTAAAAGGTGCTTTAGAACTTATTAATAATGCAGAAAATGAATTTACTTCATTCAAAGATTTATCTAAAGGTGAAATTAAGATTGGCTGTTCTACTACTTTAACAAAATTGGTGTTGATAGATACCTTAAAAAACTATCATCTTGATTATCCTAATATAAATATAAATATTATAAATGATTTAACAAGTAATTTAATAAATGATTTAAAATTAGGAAAACTAGATTTTGTCATATTTAATGAAAGCAATATAAAAGAAACAAATTTAAATTTAGAAAAGATTAAAGAATTAAAGCAAGGATTTATTTATAATCCAAAATTTTATGATGATAGTGTAAATACATTTGAAGATTTAAATAGTGTTCCCCTTATATTACAAAAAGAGGAATCAAATAGTAGAAAGCTATTAGACTATATTGCATTACAAAATAATGTTAAATTAATTCCTAAAATGGAAGTTGTAAGTCAAGAGTTAATTACTGAATTTACTACTATTGGTTTAGGTATTGGATTTGCAATTATAGATTTGACAAAAAGAAATTTTAAAAACTTAAAGGAATTAAATATAAACAAAAAAAT
>CACZQK010000062.1 GCA_902783315.1 uncultured Erysipelotrichaceae bacterium
AAAAAGTTGATCTTTTTACTCAATTAAATTATAATATATTTAGGCAATTAATACAAATGTCAGGAGGTTTTATTTATGGAAAAAACTTTGGTTGAATTATTCGCTGGTGTTGGTGGATTCCGTTGTGGGTTGAATCATGTTGAAATGAAAAATGGCAAAGCAGTTGAAAAAGGTAATTGGAAATGTTTATGGGCAAACCAATGGGAACCTGCTACAAAGTCTCAAGAAGCATTTGATTGTTATGCTTTGAGATTTGGAGATAAAGATGTCTCTAACGTTGATATATTTGAAGTAGATAAACATGATATTCCTAATCATACACTTTTGGTTGGTGGTTTCCCGTGCCAAGATTACTCTGTTGCACAATCATTGTCAACGAGTAAAGGTATAGAGGGTAAGAAAGGTGTGTTATGGTGGGCTATTGAAGAAACACTGGCGATTAAAAAACCTCCATTTGTTTTACTAGAAAATGTTGATAGATTATTACTTTCTCCTGCAAAACAACGTGGAAGAGATTTTGGAATGATTTTAAGAAGCTTTTATGAAAATGGATATGATGTTCAGTGGAGAGTAATTAATGCAGGTGAATATGGGTTGCCACAAAAGCGAAGAAGAACCTATATCTTTGCATATCATAAATCTACAAATTACTACAAGAAGATGCAAAAGAATTCTGATTATGATGTTGTTTTTTCCAAAGGGATGTTTGTTCAACAATTTCCAATAGAAGAAGCATACAAAGAAATTACAGAGTCTAGTATTGCCGAATACAAAGATTTAATTGAAGTAAGTAATATGTTTAAATGTAATTTTTATAATGCTGGTGTAATGAGAAATGGTGGAATATATACAGTTAAAGTTAAATCAAATTATAAACTAATATATCCTTTAAGAAACCTAAGAGAAGAAGTAAAAGTAGATGAAAAGTATTTTTTAACAGATAGCCAACTAGAAAAATTTTCATTTTTAAAAGGCGGAAAGAGAATTCCTAGAATAAAGCCTAATGGTGATCCATATTATTATACTGAAGGCGCTATGCCTTTCCCTGATAATTTAGATGCACCTGCTAGAACAATGTTAACAAGTGAAAGTGGAGTTAGTAGAACTACTCATGTTATTGAAGATTTTAAAACTAAAAAATTAAGATTACTTACTCCGAAAGAATGTGAAAGAATAAATGGATTCCCAGATGATTGGACTAATACAGGAATGTCTGATAAGAGAAGATATTTTATGATGGGAAATGCTTTAGTGGTTGGAGTAATTGAAAAAATTGGTGTAGAATTAGAAAAGATTATTGAAAATGAAGACTAGAGTTTATTGTCGATTATCTTGAATATAGATGAATTTTATAAGTGTACCTAAGGAGGGTACACTTTTTGTATTACTATAAAATACTTGCTTTTTTATGACACATATCGTTAGATATCAAATCAAGTTAGGAGGTGAGTGTTATTTTAAACCAATTCATCATTATCGCATATTTAGATAATGTAGAAGTAATTGATGATTCTCGTAAGAACAAACAAGCCATTTTACATTTGAGTCTTACACCTAAAGATGGTATACCTGAAGGTAATGATTATTTAGATATTATTACTAAAGGAGCAATGGTAGATACTATTAAGAATCTACCTACAGGATGTGTTGTAGGTATCAAAGGATATTTATTTAGAAAGACTAAAGAAGAACAAATGATGCTTGTTGCAGAGAGAGTATCATACTTAAATGCTGGTAAAACTTCTGCTAGTAAATAGTAATTGATTAGTCATCAAAGTGGATGTCTTATTCTATACTCTTTGTTATAGAGAAAGCATTTGTTTTCTTTTATATGATTTTAGAGTGAAATTAATGACTATAAAGTGATTGATTTACTAATTGTTTTTATATTATTGTAGGTGTAACCTTTTCTTTTATATTAGGAGGTAGTTATGATTTATGGTTATGCTAGATGTAGTACGAACGAATCCAAGCAGGATATTAGAAGACAATTCTTAGAATTAAAGGATATGGGTGTTGAAGAGTCTAACATTTTTTATGAGTATGAAAGTGCTATGAAGGAGGATAGAAAAGAATTAAATAGATTGTTTTCGGTTATATTTGAAGGTGATACTTTATGCTGTACTGAAGCTTCTCGTATTACTAGGAGTATAAAGCAATTACTTTCTGTTCTGGAATTTGCTAAAGATAGATCTATTAAGCTAGTATTAGGTTCTTTTGTAGTAGATTTTACTACTTCTAAACCTGATCCTATGACTCTGGCAACTGTTCAATTGATGGGTGTATTTGCAGAGTTAGAGAGAAATATATTAAGTGAAAGAGTTAAGAGTGGGATGAGAAATGCGAGGGATAAGGGAAAACAAATTGGAAGGAAATTTACAACAATAGAAGATATTCCTGATAAGTTTATTACTTATTACAATACTCTTTATGTTCCTGGTAAGATTAATAAGAATGAACTCAGTAATTTATCTTCACTATCATATCCGACTACATTGAAGTATATAAGTATTTTAGAGAATAATAAATAAGGAGGTAACTTTATTAGTTATCTCCTTTTTTGTTTCTGTAACTTTTATTTGATTTAGTACGTTCAAAATATATTTTATCTATAATAAGTGGTTCTCCATTATAATAGTAATTCATTTCACAAACATCAATATATTTATTCATTTCATTTTCTAAATCTTCTATAATTTTGCGATTTTTATCTTTGTTCTTTTTGTATTTATCAATTACTTGTTGATAATAAAGCAATTTACATTCATAGCAAAGATAGTTTCCAAATAGAAGTGTTTCTCCACAGTTGTTGCAGTGCTTTTCAAGTGTGTTTTTTGCTGTTAATCTTTGTAATAAATAATCATAAGCTACAAGTATTGGTTCAACTATTATAAGTTTTTTTATGATGAAATATTTTTCAATGTCTTTTGGTTTATAGTAATCACTTTCATCTATTTCATCTATTGATAGATTTGGATAAATATTTCTTTCATAGTTTGTATATTTATAATTATTATTTATATAACATGATAATTCAAATTGTAATTTATTAATAAATTTGATTATGTCTTTTCTCTTTTTTCCATTATAAGATGTTTTATTATCATATATTCCATATTTAGTTTTTAATTCTGTAAATACTTCAGATAAATTAACAATCGTTGGTGAATCTATTTGCTTTAGACCATTACTAATTTTTTTTATGTAGTAAATCATGAGGCATATATTAACGAAAGGCATAACATTCAAGTAGGTTTCTATACTAGTTTTTTCTGTAATTTTCAATCGATTAATTAGCATAGTTTCTATTGGATTTATTATCTTATAGTGGTTAAAGTCAAAAGGATTTGATTCAGTATCATATATTCCATTGTAAGAATCATTCTCATCGGTTGGAAGATGTTCTAAATTCATTCTTAATCCATTATTACTTTCAGGCATACCATATTCTCCGGCAAACTCTGCTATTCGTACTTTTATTAATTCTGAGCTTAGTAGTTCCTCATAAGAAAAATTAAATAGTGTATTAGTATCTTTAGAATAACCAAGATACTTTATATTTTTGATTTCTTTTATAATATCTCGTGCTATTTTTATAGAACTATTAAATATATCCTTTTTACTAATAAGCCGTATAAATCTATCTGGGTGAGGGATATCAAAGTGTTCATTATAGAAACTAGTGCATATTAGATTTTTATCTATAACTTGAAATTTAACGTTGTGTTGACTACATGGATATGTCATTAGATATCCGAAATTATTATCAAACAGTCTATGCATTATACTCATCCCCTTTTTGTGTTCTATATTATACAGTAATTTAATAGAACACACAATAATTTCTTACTTTTTCTTACTTTTTTTGTTCTGTTTATTATTAACTTAATGAAATACTATAGTTGTGTCAGTTGTTATTGGGCCTAATTTTAATTGACGTTATGTTAAGAAAGGAGAAATTATTTATGAAAGAAAAATATTATTATTGTTGGAGTTGTGGGCAAAAGTTCTCATATCCTATATATGCTAAGAATTGTAGAGACTGTAATGCCCTTTTTATGCAGGATCCCGAAAGAATAAATACTACTTGCAGGATGTGTAATAAACCTAAAGAACATAATAAATATCCATTATGTCATGACTGTTATGAATTGGTCAGAGAAAAGAATATGAGAGGTTATTAAATATGGCTAAGATTAAAAATCGCTTTACCGGGGATCTTATTACTGTTCATGATAATTTATTGTGCGATTTATATGGACTTAGTGTACATACTTCGGTTTCGTTAAAAGAAATTAATAATAATCAGTGTTTATTTAATGAGTTTAAGGGAAAGGGATATAGTATTGGTCTTTATACAAAGATACCTGAGAAACTTTTGGTAATAGATGGAGAAACGTGTCATTTTGATGATTTAGATGAATCTGATAAGGAATCTATTATAGATTCCTTGTCAGATAAATTGGAATTTAGCTTTTTAGAAATTTTTGTTGCAAATATATTATTTGATAAATTTCTTAAAGTTGGTCATCCCTGTAAGACATCTATTAAAGAATTAGAAGGACGTTATAGAAAATCTAAGAATGATTATTCAAAGGTTCGTATCACTGAGAATGTATTTAATAGGTACATTGATATTTTGAAGCGTTTAGTTGATAAAAAAATGTTTTTAAAAACCAGTGGGAATTTTAGAAATGCCAAATATGGAGTTAGGAATATTGACTCATCCCAAATGTTTTTAACGATTTATGATGTTATAGCAAAGGGAAAAAACAATATAGAATTTAACTTTTCATTTGGTAATTTTGGAAGAGTAATAAAAAATTGCAGGAGATATTCCAATACTTTATCCAGTCGGGCATTAGACATTAGGCTTAATCAAGCAAAAAAGTATGTAACTGAATTTTATATTGCTAGAGATATTTTTATTAAACGAGGAGAATTAAATAGAAGCAGTAACTACATTTTAAAACAAAATGAAATAATATATACCTTTAATTATTATAGTAATGGAGTTTGTGGTGCTACTAAGAATAGTGCAGAATATGTTCCAAATAAATTGAGATTGTTTAGACAGGATATCGAATATACAAGAAGTGGTTTGGAGCATTGCAATGTATTCGAGATTCGAGAAGAGTATTCTTATGATGAAACTGAGGAGTTCGAGTTAAAGCATGAATTTGATTATGATATAAATGGAAACTTAAACTATGAGTTTTCTGATAAAGATATTTCTAGGGATGTAACTCTCACTCTTTATGTACTTATTAATGAGATTTTTTAATTGTAATGTAATGTTTTAAAAGCGGAATCTAATGTTCAATTTATTTAATTATATTGTTGTATATCAACAAAGTTAATTGCTATATAAGAGCTTAAAAATAGGAGATGATTTGATGAAAGATGTTATATCGGAAGTCTTGATTAGAATAATTAGGACTTATTCAAATAATAATGATTTAATTAATACTCTTTATTGTTTAATAAATTCAAATGTTCTTAATAAAAAAGAGTTAAAGTTATGTAATTCCATATTAGAAGAACTAGAATTATTAAATACTTTTGATCTTAAGAAAGATATTGAAGAAATTGATTCTACTGTTGATGTTGATAAATGTGAAGGTTATAAACTTGATGAAGTTACAAGTAAGATAGATGATTTTATACATGAACGAAAACAAGATTTATTAAATGAACTTAGGGAAAAAGCTTGCAAGAATGTTCTTGACAGAAACTATGATAAGGAAACTATCGACTTTATTTATAATAGTTTTTCTGAAGATATTTCTATTAAACCAGATTCTACATTAGATGATATGTATAAGATTATTGAAGAAAATGATGGATTTCAAATAGGATATAGCTTATTAGATTATTATTTAAGGGGATTAGAAGAAGGTGTAATTACTACTATTGTAGGAAGTGAGAAATCTAATAAAAGTATTTTGTGTTTGAATATTGCATATAATCTTATATCTTCTGGAAAGAATGTTCTTTACTTTTCTATTGGGGCTAGAAAGAAAGATATATATAAAAAGTTACTTGTGCGTCATTCTTGTAGTGAAAGTAAATTCACGAAATTGATATTAAAGACATCCTATGTTAATGATAATGAATATTCTAAAGTTTATAGCGATTTCTCGTTTAATTATGGTGATAATGTTATTGTGGTAGACGAATCTGATTTCTTTATAAGTACTCATTATTCTTTATTAAAATTACTAGTTGCTTATGATAATCAGTTTAATCGATTAACGCATCATGGTATTGATATCATAATTGTTGATGATCTTTCTAAAATGAAATTATTTAATGGAAAGAAATTTATACTTAACAAGAATACTATTGCTAGTGAGATAATGACCCTATTAAAAAGTAATGCTACTAATTTCCTTTGTAGTGGAAGAGCTATTCCTGTATTGATAACATATGAGATGAAGGCATATAACCCTCTTAATATTGGAAGTACTATTCCAGATGTAATATCATGTTTGTCGGATAATATAGTAATGGTAGCAAATTCAGATACAGATATACGACTATCTAAAATGGGAATTCAAGTTTTTAAGAGTGTTAATGGTGAAGCTATGAATTCAATAGGAGAGATTGGTTGTGAATATAAACATTGTTATTGTTATGATAAGAAAAATGAATTTTTTAATGATTCCAAGGAAGCATTGGAGGAAGTTAAAAAGCAAAATGCATCTTTATTATTATTTGATGATTTAAAAGTTTTACCATCACAAAAGAATGATAACGATGATTTAGTTGCAGAAAATATTAAATTAGATTTTTAAATATGATTAACATATGTTAAGATTATAAATTAAATTTTTACACGATTTAAAGGAGGAATGAAAAATGTTAAGTGATGAACAATTAAAATCAATTGCTGGTATATTTAGTGCAGTTGAAATAATGGAATATATAAAAGCTAATCAAAGAGAATACAATTTATATAAAGCCAAAGAAGAAAACGAATCTAAAACAAAAAGTAAACAAACAATTAAAAATACTCGTTCGATTGTTGAAGGCGCTATATGTTAAATGTTGTAATATATGCGAGATATAGTTCTCACAATCAAACAGAATGCTCAATAGAAGGTCAATTAGAGGTATGTAGAAAATATGCAGAAGATCATAATTTTAATATTATAAACGAATATATTGATAGAGCAACAAGTGGAACTTCTGATAACAGACCGGATTTTTTGAAAATGATAAAAGATAGTTATAGGCATCTTTTTCAGGGAGTATTAGTATATCAATTAGATAGATTTGCTCGTAATAGATATGATAGTGCTGTTTATAAACGAAAATTAAAGAAGAATGGTGTTAGAGTTTTTTCTGCACGTGAAAATATTTCCGATGATGCTAGTGGTGTTTTAATGGAAAGTGTTTTAGAGGGTATGGCAGAATACTTTTCTGTAGAGTTAAGTCAAAAGGTTAAAAGAGGTATGAAGTTAAATGCTGAAAGTTGCTACTATAATGGTGGTGTTGTCCCTCTTGGTTATAAATTAGAGATTGTTAGTGATGATAGATTTAATAATAATATCAAGAAGGCAGTTAAAAAGAGATATGCTATAGACGAAGATAAAGCTCCAATAGTTAAGAAAATATTTGAGATGTATGCTAACGATAAAAGAATGGTTGAGATTATTAACTATTTGAATAGCTTAGGATTAACTACTACTTATAATAAGCCTTTTAATAAAAGTAGTATAAGAAGAATTTTAGAAAATAAAAAGTATATTGGAATATATACTTATCAAGATGAAGAAATACAAGATGGAATACCTAGAATAATTGAGGATGATTTATTCTACAAAGTTCAACAAGAACTTGAAAAGAATGGATTATCTCCAGCAAGAAGAAGAGCAAAAACAGAATACTTATTATCTAACAAATTATATTGTGGATTATGTAAAGAAAAAATGATTGGAAAAAGTGGAACATCTAAAACAGGAAAATTACATACTTATTATTCTTGTAAATCTGCAATTAATCATCATTGCGATATGGAATCAATAAAGAAAGATGATATAGAAGATATAATTGCTCAAGCTTGCCAAGATATATTAACTAATGACAATATTGATTTAATTGCTAAAAAGATAGTTGAATATTCAAATAAAGAGGAAGACACGATTGAATATCGTCAATTAAATAAAGCTCTAAAAGGAAACGAGAAAAGCAAAGTCAATTTAATTAGAGCAATTACTCAATGTGATGATGACAGCACGAGAAAAATACTATTTGATGAATTATCTAAAACACAAGCAGTAATAGATAGTATTAATAAGGAGTTATTAGAAGAAACAGCTAAACATTCGAGAATAAGTATTACTGAGGTAAAATTCTTCTTAAAAAGCCTTAAAAAAGGCAATATAAATAATATTAAATATAAAAAGTCATTAATTAACACATTAGTGAATAAAGTATATCTTTATAAGAATAAAGCAACAATACTATTTAACATAAATAATCAGATAGAAGAGGTAAATATATCTCTTCTTGAAGATGTAGAAAGTTCACTTTTTAATGCACAAGCTCTGCCATTTGAAATAATCGTCGAACCATTCGATGTTTGAGACAAGCTTAATTCGAAAGAATTAAGTTTTCTTGTATAAAAAACCCCTTATAGAATAAGGGGTTAATATTTTTTACAACCAAGTTTTTGGTTTGATTTTGCAAATGCAAAATGAGTTTGTCCCTATGAAAGACCAAGTATTTACCTAGGTTTGAATAATTTAAGGGGACAATCTCTTATGCTCTTGCTTTTTTTGTATATAAAAAAATTGAAATTATGGTCGAAATATAACCAAAAACAACCAAACAATAAAATACAAAAAAGAAGTATTAGACAATTACAAGAACAATTAAATAGTTCAAATAATCATGATGAAATAAAATATATTAATTATTTGATTAATAGAACTCAAAATACGGAATCACTAAAGAAATGATAATTAGAAATTAAAAACTGGAACACCCAGTTTTTTAAATCCCACAAAGTGTGATAATATAACCCACAATTTACTTTATTTATTTGAATATTTTGAAAGAGCATAAGAGAATGATATCTACACACTTTGTTTTACCTTATTCCATAAGGAAAAGTGTGATATCAAACTTATTTTGCACTTACAAAATTGTTCCACTATTGTAGGCTTATAAATTTAAAATTTTCTTAATTTTCAATAAAATTCCGTGGGCTTAGGTATGGGATTATTTTTAAATATTATCTAATTAGATAGAATAAATATCCCATTTGCTTTGTTTATCCCCTTTATCAAAAATAGTAATTTATTATTGTACTTTTTTTAATATTTTTCTTCTGCTTATATTTTTTTTGCTATTTAAATATAGCAATTTATAAAATGCTAATTTGTTACCAACACTATTTATAACATTCTCGTTTATTAATTCAACTAATTCTTC
>CACZQK010000063.1 GCA_902783315.1 uncultured Erysipelotrichaceae bacterium
ATCCACAAACATAAAATCACCCCTTCATTGCAACGATTATAGTTTATCAAATATTAATGATTATGTCCATATTTCGAAAGAAAAAGAGCCAAATGGCCCTTTCTTTTTATTCTCCTACAGGATAAACAGAAGCTTGTTTCTTATCTCTTCCTAAACGCTCAAATTTCAAAATTCCATCAACAGTAGAATAAATAGAATCGTCATTTCCACGACGAGTATTTACTCCAGGAAATATTTTTGTTCCTCTTTGACGATATATAATAGAACCAGCTGTGATGAATTCACCATCCGCTGCTTTTGCACCAAGTCTACGTCCTGCAGAATCACGACCATTAGATGTTGATCCTTGCCCTTTATGATGAGCAAACAATTGGATATCTAATCTTAAAAACTTCATAATTCTCCTCCTTACTTAACCTTAATATTAGTTGGATATTTTTCTTCCAACTCTTTTAAAAGACCAATCATATTATGAATTAATTTTTGAGTAGTCTCATTCATACTTAGAATATCAATAACCATACCCTTTTTACTAACTTCATAATCCAAGCCTTCTTTATCAAGTGCTAAAATACCATTTATAGTAGTAATTACAATGCTACTACAAGCACTACACACAATATCTTTGCCATAATCATCATACATTGCATGACCCGATATCGTGATTTTCTTATACTCTTCTTTTTCTTTTTTTATAATAACGCGTATCATAATTATCCATTAATTTTTGTAATTTTAATTCTAGTATAAGGTTGTCTATGTCCTTGTTTTCTTCTATTAGAACGATCTTTTTGTTTATATTTAAAAATTGTAATTTTCTTTCCTTTACCATTCTTAAGAACTTCTCCTTGAACAGTGACATTTGTAAGATAAGGATTTCCAACCTTTGAGTCAAGCATTAAAACCTGATCAAAAGTAATAATATTACCTGGTTCACAATCAATTTTCTCAACAAAAATTTCAGAACCTTCAGTAACATAGTATTGCTTTCCTCCAGCTTTAATTACTGCAGTTTTTCCGTTCATAATTTACCTCCTTCTTTAAACTTAAGACTCGCTCTTAAGGTACGACAAAGTCGTTTTTACCTTTTCAACGCGGTTTGAGCATGAGGCGTCAAACAGATAGAGTATATCACAAGTCGCAACCTAATGTCAAGCAACAACTCTTGTTCTAGACACTTCCCTATACTCTTCATCAAAAATAGAATATAAATAACAAAAAGTCGTTTTTCCAGTCTTTTTTTCAATATAATCACGATAACCATTTAGCTGCTTATCATAATTCTCATCAGAAATATCTTTCAATTTATAATCTAATATAATATAAGAATCTTTATCTTCAATAAGTAAATCAATAATACCATGCGAAGAAAAATCATCTTCTTCCATTAAAAACTCATATTCTTTATAAAATTTACAAGAAGAATATTTTTTTATGAAATCACTCTCTAAAAAAGCTTTAATTTTATCTTGTACAAAACTAGAAATAGAATAATTTTCTAAGTTATAATCAAAAAAGTCAATCTCTTCTAAAATTTCATGAACTTTAGTACCGAACATCATTTGTTCTTTTTCTTCCTTTGTTATAAGATGGAAACTTTCCTTTGAAAAAGATTTTTCTTCTAATTCTTCATTAACTATAGAAAGTTCATTTACTTCTAAATGATCTTCTTTTAAAGTAAGTGTATTAGAATCTTTCTTTAAATAACTTAAATAATCTTTTGACCCAATTATAGTACTTTCTTTAACATAAGGTAACAATACAGAATAAATACTTTTTATAATAGATAAGAAAGAATTATATTGTTCTCTCTCAGAAAAAGAAACTACATCAAATACTTCTTTTTCTTCTTCTTGTTTTGGAAGAACAAAAATCATTTTCTCCTTTGCTCTTGTAAGCGCTACATATAAAAGTCTGATTTTTTCTGATATTTCTTCTCTTTTTGTTCTTATCTTTAAAAGTGTCTTGAGAAAAGTATCTTTATAAGAATCCTCTACTTTTGGTAAAATAATTCCATACTGGTTATCATATAAAATTTTTTCTTTTAATTCACTCATATTAAATTTTGAAGAAAATCCTGCAAAATAACAAATTGGAAATTCTAATCCTTTAGATTTATGAATAGTCATAATTTTGCAACTATTATTGTCCTCATGAAACACATTAAACTTTAAATCATAATCTTCCTCAAATATCTGGTTTAAATAAGGAACAAAATCATAGATTGTTTTTCCTTTTGATTCATAGCTTTGACATAATTGATATAAATACTCTTCACGTACTCGAAAAGAATGAACTCTCCCTATCGTTATTAATTTTTCTTCATAATGAAATTTATCCAAAACAAGTAAAAAATAACGACTAATATTCATAACATCCATGGAATCTAAAAGGCTACTTGCTTTTTGATATAATTCAGTCTCAGAATACTTATTAGAAATATAAATATCATATATTTCACTATCAGGCATTGAAAATAAAAAACTACGACAAAGAGAAACAAAAGTATATCGAAATTCTAAATCAAAACGTTTTTCCTTCAAACAAAGTAAAAATCGAAATAAATTTTTAATAACTAAAATGTCTTCATCTTTCTTTAAAGACTCTTCTTTTAATACAGAAAGAGGAATATGCAAATATTCAAATATTTTCTTATATAAATCGAAATCTCGACTTTTTTCAAGTAAAATAACAAAATCTTTATATTCAATATCACGAAGTTTTTTTAAATCTTTATCAAATACTTGAAATCTACTATTCATTTTTTCAATAATATCATTTCCAATAATAAAAGCTTCTTCTTCAGGCAAAGATATTCTCCCTAATTTTTCTTTATCATAAGTCAAAATATCAAGATTATAATTTTGGTTTGTTGCCCCTTCACGAATAAACATTTCATTTCCAAATACCATTCTGTGACTTATCTTATAATCTGCTCCTCCTAAATGATCATCCATAACATAATCAAAAAGTAAATTAATATTATTCAGTACTTCTTCTCGAGAACGAAAATTTCTTAAAAGATCAATTTTCATTCCAAGATTTGTATCTCGATACGTATCATATTTATTTTTAAATAAATATGGATTTGCATTACGAAAACGGTAAATGGATTGTTTAATATCTCCAACCATATAAACATTATTTTTAGAAATTAAAGAAATAAACAACTCTTGAGTATCAGAAGTATCTTGATATTCATCAACTAATATTTCATGAAATTGAGTTCTTAAACTTTCCCGAACATCCCTATTTTCTTGAACAATTTGAATAGCAAAACGACTGATATCAGTAAAAGAAAATACTTCTTCCAAAGACTTATAAACATCTAATCTCTTATCAAATTCCCTTAATATTTCAACAAGACAAAAGACAGAGTTCTTCGTTGAAAGATATTCATTCTTCATTTCTTCAACAGATGAAAAAACGCAAAGATCTTTTATCGAACTAGCAATATCAAATACCTTCTTTTTTGCCTTTTTTGCATCATCATCTGTTCCTCTTGGTACCGAAATGCTTTTATAAAGACAACCAAGAACAAAGTCATCATATGTTTTAGCATTCAAAAAAACTTTAAAATTGTTAAAAACTTTCTCTACAAAATCCCCATCAAAATAAAGTTCTAAAGATTTAATAGCCTCTTCAAGCAGTTTTTGCTTTTCAAGTAATAAATCAAGATATTCACCTAAAAGAACATTGACCTTTTGATCACTAAACTCTTCTAAAAAATAATTTTCTAAATACTTTGTCTTATCACATTTTAATTCTATCTTACGATACATATTTAAAATATATTCTTTTAGTTCTTTATCATCTTTTAAACAAAAGTCATGAATTAAATTCATAAATTTTTTTTGAGGGCTTAAATAATGTTCATCAAAAATCTCATCCAAAATCTCTCTTTTTTTCATATCAATAATAACTTCATCTGTAATTTGAATTTGATTTGTTATATTAAGCTTAGCATGATATTTTTTAACAATAGATAATGCAAAAGAATCAAATGTTGTGATATAAGCACTATCAATTAAGTCTTTTTCTCTCACCAATTCTGGTGTTTTTAAAATTGTTTTACGAATTCGCTCTTTCATCTCAGCTGCTGCTGCATTTGTAAAAGTTAAAACCAGTAATTGATTAACATGAATCCCAGTAAGCAAAATCCGTTGTACTCTAGCTGTTAAAACAGCTGTTTTTCCACTACCAGCTCCAGCACTAACAATAATATTCATTCCCTCTGCATCTATCGCTTGTTGTTGTTCTGTAGTCCAGCCCATTAATTATCACCTCCTAAAAAAGATAAATCTTCTACTTTATCAAGATAAACCAAATTATCTTCCTTCATAAAGCATATATCTTTAAAAGAACAAAATTTACAAGAAATATTAGAAGATTCATAAACTTTAGGATCAATCTCAAAATTTGCTTGCAAAATAGAATCAACCTGGTTATTAATATAATTTTTTGTATAAACCAAAAGTTTATATAATGTATCATTATTAAAAGTTTTACTATAATATCCAAAACCTTTCTCATCAGAGTACTTCATACTTTTAATCATTTTACTATCTTCATAAGTAGAATCAAATCTAGAAAGGATAGAAACATCATCGATAGAATAGCCATTAAGTAAATACTTATTTTTCTTCTCTTGTTCAAGTTTTAAACTCCAAGAAGGATAAGAAAACAAAATATTTTGATAATAAATTCCTGTAAAAATAGGATTATCAAATATTTTACCATAATGAATTAAATATAAATAAACAGGCAATTGCATATGAAGACCATATTTCATTGGTTCAATATGAGTATCAATGGAACCTGTTTTATAATCAACAATTGAAAAATAAGTATCTTCAACTTTTTTATAATACATGATTTTATCAATATATCCAACAAACTTAACAGAAATATCTTTATCAAGCATAACTTCAACTTTCTTTTCATAATAAGAAGAATCATACCCAGTTAATAAATCTTGTTCTTTTAAGACACAAATAAATTCTAATAATTCTTTTTTTATTCGAACAAGTAATAACTTCTCTTTCATAGACAAATCTCTTGTTTCCAAATAATGAGAATATTCTTTTTCAAAATCAAATCCTGTTTTTTTATATAAAGAAAGTATTTTATGATACAGCAAGCCCACAAACGACGCAAAGCTATCATTAAAGTCATCTAATTTTAAGACATATTTAAGGTAATATTGAAATTTACATTCATTATAACTATTTAAAGAAGTATAAGATAATTGCAATGGATATGGTAAATTCTTTAAATAAACATCTTGTACTATTCCCGTAAAATGATTGGAATAAGTTCGATAAGGAATTTTGTAATGGGTATTTAACTCTTCTAAAAACTCTTGTTTTTCCCCATATAATTGAAATACATCTAACTTTTCAGCAAGTCTTAGTTGATTATAAAAATGAGAATAAGAATAAGTATCATTATTGAAATGAATAACTTCCATTTGAAATTCATCAATTAAACTAGAAGGATAAAATCTAGAAAATGGTGTTGTTAACTTATAAGATAAATATAAATTCTTTATTCTAGATAATAAATACAAAATAGTATTCTTTTGTCTCACATTTAACTGAACACTAGAATACATATCTAATTCCTCCTTATCTAAATCTGTTAAATACTCTGTATCTGTATAATTTTTAGGTAAAGAATTTTGATTAAATCCAACAACAAATACATACTCTTCATCAGTAAATGTAGTAGAAAATAAATCTTTTATTTGAACAGCTTTCTTTAATTTTTGATTTGGAAGAAAAGTATGCTTTAACTTATCAATAAGAATTGTTTTATAAATTGGATCATCTTTATCAAAAATAGATAAATCTCCCAAAATAGAAATTAATTTTTTATGGATAACACTTTTTCTAGAATCTTCCAAATCAAGTTCCTCAGTACTTAAAAAGTCAGAAACAACTTTAGTTCCATAAATTGAATTCTGATATGGAATCATAACTGGAATATGATAATAAGAAAAAAGTTTTTCTATTGTATAATAGTAATCACTAGAAACGTTACATAAAGATATTTTATCAAGTAAAACTCCTTCATTGATTAACTTAACAATTTCACAACAAACAAAATTGATTTCATCTTCCATAGAAGAAAACTCATAAATAGAAGAAGTAAAAGATACTTTAGGGATTTCCCTTTTTAAGGAAAGGGCTTTTTCTTCATACAAATCCAAATCATAATAGTGATAAACATCTACTTCTCTTTTGGATAAAAAAGAAGAAAATAAATTAGAATAATGAAGATAATTATTTTCTACCAAATCACTTTTTATTTCCTTTAAAAATTGAAGTTTTGTAGAAATATAATCTCTTTCTACATCAATAACATATAATGATTTCAATACAGCTTTAGCAACATCTATGTGAAAAGAGTATTTCTTCATCAAATAAAATAAGGCTGAATCATCATAAGAGAAAAAATAATGACTCATATATTCTTCTTTTGTCATAAATCGATATAAATGAAGACTATTTTTTCCTTCAGCTTTTCTTAAAATTCTCATTTTCTCATCATTTGGACACACTATAATTTTCTCTTTCATATAATCACCACTATCTTATTATACCAAAGAAAAAAGCCAACACAAGATTGCTTTTTGCCTTTTGCAACTTAATTTATTAGTAGAGCTACTTTTTATATATAAGTTATTTTTCTCAACTAGACTACTACTATTAAAAAATCAATAAAAAAAAACAGATTTATTCTGCTTCTTCTTTAACTACTGCTACTTTTCCCTTGTAACTACCACATTTTGAACAAACTCTATGTGGTTTAATCATTTCCCCACAACTTGGACATTTGCTCATTCCAGGAACTTCCATAGCATTATGACTTCTTCTCATTCTCTTTCTAGTTTTAGAAACTTTCCGGAAAGGAACTGCAAACAATTGAATATCTAATTTCATAATTCTCACTCCTCTTCAAAATCTTTTAATAAATCACTAAATGGATTATTGCTATTTTTATATTCATCTTCATGAATCAATTTCCAGCCATCCCCATGAAATTTACTAATATCTTTAACATTAGTAAAATACAAAGGAACTTCCAGTACAATATTTTCCCACAAAAACAGTAAAATATCAAGAGTATTTTTATTTTTTATACAATTTTTAGGTAAAAAATCACAATATTGTATTTTAAATGGATAATGAATTTCTTCTAGAGAAATAGAATCTGCAATTATCATCATCCCTTGGATAGTGCATTCAATATAGTCTTCAAATTCAAACATCTCATTTTCTCTTCTAGAAATATTACCAATTATATGAACAACATCCAATTTCAAAATATCTGTATTTTCATAATAATTAGCAGGAAGAGAATACATATCATCAATAGAAACAGAATCAACTGCTAAAGAATGCAATAAACTTAAATCTATTCCCATAATAACCTCAACAATTATTTATTAGATACTGCTTCATCAGTAACTAACATTTCACCATGATAATACATATTAATTCCCATCGGTAAAGAACAATCTTGTTTTATCCAAATACGAATAGCAATATTCGTCTTACCCAACGCCTCAATAGTATCCTCTAATAAAATTCCGTCTTCAACTTCATTTAAATTATAAATTTTGTTATCATTCTTATTAACTTTAATAGAAACACGCAAATCATCCTTAGGGATTAACCGATCTTCTTCTTCTGGTAAAATAGCCTTTAAATCATCCTGCAACTTTATTTTGTAATCTACTTTTTCAGTTAAATTATTTTTAATAGAAATAAGATAAGCATTAGAAGATAAACCTACAGAATCTGTAACAGGAGTGACTTTAGAAAGAGTAATTTTATTACCTGTTTCTTCATAATAAGTAACATCCAAAAAATCAGAATTAAAATCAACACTTCTAACTTTTTGAAATTTATAATAAATATAGTGTGTTGAAATAACAACTAAAAAAAGAATAAAGAAAATATAAATAACATTACGAATCATCTCTTGTCTTCTTATATTTTTATACATTTTAGACACCTCATCAATAATAATAGTATTTTACAAAGAAAAATTAAAGAAAAATGAAAAAAAAGCTTCACCTTTTACATTTATTTACACATAAAAGAAAGCACTTGATAAACACATTCAAGGTCCTCACAATTAACAATGAAGCGTGTTGAATGACAAAAACGCAATCCCAAAATTCCAGACTTTTCTTCTAACTCATGCCCTTGTAGCCCAGCCCATTCTTCCGGAAAATCCATTCTTGCCGTATAATCTTCAACAGATTTAGGAACTGTCTTAATAGCATAACCTCCACGATTAGAAGGAAATACGACAAATAAAATATTTTTAGTCTTTTCATGTTTTAATAACACTTCTTCATAAGGTAAGTATTCTTCCAAAACAAGATATTTACTATTCTCATTTATGGAATCTAATATATTCATTACTTTTTTATCAGAAATTACTTTTCCATTAATAGATAAAAGTTCTTCTTCCAATATCATTTTTGCTAAAGAAACCGCTTTTAAAAACTGTTCATTTTCATTCTCATTTGAATCAAAACTAGGATTAAAAATTTTAATAATATTAGGTAATGTTTTTACTTTACAAAGAGCTTCTATCTTAGGAAAAACACCATTATCATCAGCATCAATTCCTTCAATAATATCTTTATCAACTCCAACAAATAGCTCTTCAACATTAGAAAAACCTTCTTGAATTAAAAAGTTCCTACCAAAATCTTTCCAAAGAAGTCCAATAGAACTGTAGGGAATACCATTATCTCTTTTTAATGCACCAATTTGATGATGATCATACTTACCACGCCCAACATCATAGACAAACACATCTTTTGAAATAGTATTGGGATTAATGGAACTAGTACGAAAAACACGCACATCTTTTAAATACATCTCCAAAAAAGCAGTAGCAAAAACATCATCTGCATGCATAGTACCATTATGCGTAATACAATTAGCATCTTCTTTCTTTTCGACTATTTTTATCATGTCTTAATCATCCCTTCTAGCAATTGCAATTAATCGTAAAATTTCCAAAATAGCAGTAGCAACAGAAGCTACATATGTTAAAGCTGCTGCAGTTAACATCTTTCGACAATAAGGTAATTCTTTCTCTTCAACTATTTCTAAATCAACAATTTTCTTTAATGCTCTATTAGAAGCATTAAATTCCACTGGAAGAGTTACTATTTGAAAAAATAAAATGATAGCTTCCAAAGCAATACCAATCCATAGAAGTTTTAATAAAGACGCAAAAATACTTATCATAATAATAATATAACCAGCCCGTGACGCAATATTAACAAAAGGAACCAATCGGTGACGAAGTCTCAAAAAAGAATAGCCTTCTTTATCCTGAATAGCATGTCCACATTCATGAGATGCTACTGAAATAGCTGCCAAAGACTCTCCATTATAAATATCGTGGGACAAATTAACCACTTTCTTTTGTGGATCATAATGATCTGTCAAGATTCCATCTACTTCTTGAACTTTTACATTTTTCAATCCATTAGCATTCAATATCTTCCTTGCAGTATCACTCCCACTCATAGCTAATTTCGATTTTATTTTTTTTGTTCTTCGATAGGTACTATTAATATAAGATTGAGAACCTAATGTAAGTATAAGAGAAATTAATAATATAAAATAATACCCTAATCCACTAGATAAAAAATCCATTAAAATCATCCTTTCAAATTTACTTCAACAAATAAATTTATAATTATTCCATTTAATTATAACATAAAACAAAAAATATCATCACCTAAACTCTATATTTTTTTGCAATATTTTCAGCTGTTTTAACACCATCAATAGCAGCAGTCGTAATACCCCCGGCATAACCAGCTCCTTCACCACATGGATATATCCCCAAAACAGAAGAAACCCCCATCTCATCTCGCTCTATAATAATAGGAGAGCTAGTACGTGACTCAACACCAAATAAAATAGCATCTTCCCTATCAAAACCTTTAATTTTAGTACCAAAATAAGGAATAGCTTCTTTTAAAGAATTTAAAATAGCAGGAGGAAACAATTCATTCAAATCAGAAAAAGAATAATGTCCTTTTACATCAGGAATAAACTCCCCAAAAGATGTGCTCCGAGTATTCAAAACAAAATCTTTATAAAGCTGCGCAGGAATATTCCCAGCTCCCAAAGAATAAGCTTTCTCTTCTAATCTTCTTTGAAATTCAACCCCAGCAAAAACGCCCTCACCAAAATCATCCTTCGTAACAGAAACAACAATAGCACTATTAGCGCTTTTAGAATCTCTTTTATAATGACTCATCCCATTAATTGCAAGTCTACCCTTTTCAGAAGAAGCATTAACAACAAATCCACCAGGACACATGCAAAAAGAATAAACTCCTCGTCCATTACTAGCTTGATAAGTTAATTTATAATTTGCTGGAGGGAGTAACTTATACTTATCACCATATTGACTTTTATTAATTATTTCTTGAGGATGAACAATACGAACTCCTACGGCAAAATTCTTAGATTTCATAGATAAACCTTTTTCATACAACATTGAAAATGTATCCCGGGCAGAATGTCCTAGTGCTAAAACTAAAACATCACAAGGAATTTTTTTATTATGGCTAACTTCTATTTCTTGAAGTTTATTATTAGAAACAATAATATCAGTAAGTGTCGTTAAATAATGAAATTCTCCCCCCATAGAAATAATCTTATTGCGAATATTGACAATAACGTTTCTTAAAACATCTGTTCCAATATGAGGATTTGCTAAATATATGATTTCTTCTGGGGCACCATTTTCTACAAATATTTCAAAAATCCTTCTTCCTCGAAAAGCTCTATCTTTAACTAAAGTATTTAGTTTTCCATCTGAAAAAGTCCCTGCTCCACCTTCTCCAAACTGAATATTAGAATCGATATTGAGCCTATTAGTCTCAAAGAAATGCTCAACAGTCTGGATTCTCTCTTCCATTTTTTCTCCTCGTTCTAAAATAATAGGACGAAAACCGGCTTCCGCCAAAAAATAAGCACAAAAAAGCCCCGCAGGTCCACTTCCTACAATAACGACCCTATTTTTAAGAGTTTCTTTGCCAGTAACTTTAAAACTGTACTTTGACGAAGAAACAGGAAAAACATCAAAATCCCGAATACGTCCCAAAACTTGTTCTTCGTGAAAAACGTCTACATCAAATTCATAAACAAAATAAATCAATTCTTTTTTTCTCGCATCAATCGATTTTTTAACAATTTGATAACTTTTTATTTCATCAATGGATACTTTTAATTTCTGAGAAATTTTATGAATCCATTTTTCCTCACAATCCTTTTCAATAGGAACTTTTATTTGTCTTACTCTAATCATTACTACCACCTATACTTTTTCCTGCAAGCATTCCTGTTATCCAACAAGTAGTTAAATTATATCCTCCACACTTTCCGTTCATATCAATTAATTCACCAATAACATAAAGACCCGGAATTTTTTTAGACTCCATCGTCTTAGCATTAATTTCACTAAGTTTAACTCCCCCATTACACACTTGAGAAAAATCAAATCCCTTTGTACCACAAACTGAAACATCAAAACTTCTTAAAGTTTTGCAAACCATAAGTTTTTCTTCATTCGTAAGAGCTTGGTAATAAACATTTCGAGAAAGACCACATCTTTTTAAAATAATTGGTACTAATTTATAATTTAAAAATCCTTCTAATAAATTTCCCAAATTCTTTTCAGGATGCCTTTTACTATACTGATGCATCCAAGGACTAATTAAAGTTTTAATAAAAGGAACAAAATTAATTTTTACAACTTCATTTCTTTTTAAAAATAATCCTCTACTAATGATATGCGTCAAATTAAAAGTACAAATACCACTAATACCATAAGAAGTAAGTTGGATTTCTCCTGTTTCCCTTGCAACAAAATGTCCATCTTCAAATAATTCTAACTCCACATCAGTCCGTACTCCATCCCATTCCTTAATAGGGTTTTGAATAATTAAAGGAACAAGCGCTGGAACAGGTTCAACAATTGAATGTGAGAATTTTTTTAAAAAGGTATAGCCCATTCCATCACTTCCCGTCTTAGAATAGGCAACAGATCCTGTAGCAAGAATCAATTTATCAAATTTATAACTAACATCAGTGCAAGTAACAAAAAAAGATTTCTTCTTTTTTTGAATATCTGTAACAAGAGAGTTGCAAATAATTTTAACGCCTTTCCTTTCTGCTTCATCAACCAAAGCCTTTTGTATAGTGCTAGCCTGATTTGAAAAAGGATAATAGCAACCATTTTTTATCTTAGGAACAATTCCTAAAAAATCAAAAAATTCTTTTGCTTTTTCAATATTATTACTTGAAATAATACTAGACACAATTCCCATATCTTCACTGTAATAGCAATCATTTCCATACACTTCATTAAAATAATTACATTTACCATTCCCAGTCATTAATAATTTTTTCAAAGGTTTACTATTTCTTTCTAAAATAATAACTTCATTATCATCTTTTTTAGCAAAAATACCAGCCACGAGCCCACTAGGTCCACCACCAATAATACCTATTTTTTTCATACATGTTCCTCCAACACACTAATTATAACAAATAAAAGAAAAAAAATTAATAATTGAGAAATTAAAAAAAATATACTATACTAAAATTAGGTGAAATAAATGAAAAAGAATAAAAGAATAAAAGTAAAAAAGAAAAAAGAACTATTTATATTAGGAATCATCTCCATAGGAATAATTTGCATACTTCTAACACTAATAATAAACGAAAAAAAGAATTTAAAAAATATCAAAGCAAATTATAGTCAATATGTAATAACAACAGGCAAAACAGCCCTATATAACAAAAAAAAGAAAAAAATTGGCATATTAGAAAAGAACGTTTCTCTAGAACTTACAAAAATAGATTCTCAAACCTATAAAAGTAAATATTTTCAAATAAAAGATACAGATTATTACATTTTGTGTAACAATATAAAAAAAACAGAAAAAAAAGAAAAAAAGAATTCTGAATCAAATTACTTAGTTTTTAACCAAAACATCAAAACAAGTAAAAAAATAACCCTTTATCAAAATAAGAAAAAAAGAATAACTCTATATAATGGTATAAATACTCCAATTGAATACCAAGATAGTAAAAATTACTACATTTCCTTCTTAAAAGAAATATATGCCACTCCCAAAAGCTCCAAATTAAAAACGATAAAAAAAGAAAACACTTCTGAAAAAGAAGCCCAAAAAATTGCAGTATTAGAATATCAAACTATCCAAAATTCTTGCAGTGGCTACAACTGCATAAATGATACAATTATAAAAGATCAAATAACAAAATTACTTGAAAATGATTATCACTTTATCACATTAAAAGAATATGAAAACTATTTAAACAATAATATCCATCTAAAAGAAAAATCACTTTTAATAACAGTTAGTGAAGATAATGATTATAAAAAGAAAATAATCGAAGAATTAAAAATACCTATAGAAAAACCAATTTCTGAGGAAAATCAAAAGATAAAAAAATACCAAATAAAAAGTTATACTACAACAGATAACATTTTAAAAATGGCCAATAAAGAAGAAGTAGTTGAAGAAAAACCACAAATAAATAATCAAGGCATCGCTGTATTAAATTATCATTTCTTCTACGACGCCAAAACAGAAAGTTGTAATGAATCTATTTGCTTGGATACAGCAATATTTAGAGAACATTTAAATTACTTAAAAGAAAATAATTATAAGACACTTACCATGGAAGAATTCAAACGTTGGATGTATGGAGAAATAGAACTTCCTGAAAAATCAATACTAATCACAATTGATGATGGAGCTTTTGGTACTGGAAAACACAACGGCAATAAGCTAATACCAATGCTTGAAGAATTCCAAATGAATGCCACCTTATTTTTAATAGCTGGCTGGTGGGATATAAAAAATTATTCTTCACCATATTTAACAATTCAATCACATACTTTTGATATGCATCAATATGGTTCTTGCGGAAAAGGTCAAATTAATTGTGCTACCTTAGAAGAAGCTAAAACAGATTTGCAAAAATCATTAGATATCATTGGTAATAGCGACTCATTCTGTTTTCCATTTTATGCCTATAGCGAAACCTCATTGCAAGCAGTAAAAGAAGTAGGTTTCAAAATGTCTTTTGTAGGGGGAATGAGGAAAGCAACTAGAAACAGTAATAAATATTTAATCCCAAGATATCCAATCTATAATGATACAACGTTAGAAAAATTTATTAATATTGTAAAATAAATAGAAATTGAAAAAAATAGAAATTGAAAAAAATCAATTTCTATTTTTCTATTAAAGTAATAGCTTCTTGAATAGTTTGAATAGAAGCTACTATTTTCTTTGTTTCTTTCTCATTAAGAGGAACATAAATTTTTCTTTTTACACCATTTTTTCCTACAATAGCTGGCGTTGAAATACAAACTTTATTCTCATCATCAAAACTAGAAACAGGTAAAATTGAATTTTTATTTTCTAAAATTGCACTAGTTATTTTCACAAGACACATTCCTATCCCATAGGCTGTTGCTCCTTTTTTGGCAATAATCTCGTAAGCAGAATTTCTTACTTCATCTTCAATAACTTGAAGTTCCTCATCACTAAATATCTCCGAAACCTTTTGATAAGCAATATTAACATTACTCCACGGTACAAATTCACTATCCCCATGTTCTCCAATAACATAAGCCTCAATATTTTTAGGATTAACGCCTGTCTTTTCACTTAAAATATACCGAAGCCTAGCAGTATCCAAAGTAGTACCAGACCCAATTACATGAGAATGAGGAAGCCCGCTATATCTTAAAGTTAAATATGTCATAACATCAAGTGGGTTAGTTGCCACTACAAAAACTCCCTTAAAACCACTTTTCATAACACTGGAAATAATCGCTTTAAATATTTCACTATTTTTATGAATTAAATCCATTCTAGTTTCACCTGGTTTCTGAGCTGCACCAGCGGCTAAAACAACAATTTTAGCATCACTACAATCAGAGTAATCACCAACTCTTACTTTTATCTTAGAAGGACTATAAGCCATACAATGATTTAAATCCATTGCCTCGCCTTCACATTTATCTTTATTAATATCTACAAGCACTAATTCATTAACATAAACCTTTTGATTAACTAGGGCATAAGCATAAGCCATACCAACATTCCCACAACCAACTAACACCACTTTATTATTCATAATATCTCTCCTATCATTTATTAGTATATCAAACCAAAAAGAAAAAACAACAATTATCTGTTGCTTTTTCAAAGAAAATAAGCTCTAATTATTTTTTTATATATTGATTTCATCAATCAGAAATAAAACCTCCCGTCTTTTCATCAGACCATAATATATAAAAAATATTTTTATTATCAAGAACCAAATTTTTTATAATAAGTTTTAAGTGCATCATTATCCTGCCCTACAATTTTACATTCTTGTGATAAAGGTTCCAATATTGATTTAATTTTTTCAGCCACATTAGATAAATCATTCAAATCAGAGGAAATAACATAATCAATCCTTCCAATATGAATGGTAGAAATAAAACGGTTTTCACGGAATTGTAAATCAAAACTATAATCTTCACACAAAACTTTGCAAGAATAAAATGAAGAAGTTGCTATGGCTCTTTCAAATACCGGTAACTTTTGATCAAATCCTAAAGCAGCAACAATATCAATTACAGCCTGCAAATTTGGTAAAGATTTTATCTTTTCAAAACTAGGGATATTTTCAGTTATGATATTAACTCCATTAACAGATATCGCTCTAAAACAAATATTTTCATTTAAATAAGATTTATATTCAGTTAAATATTTTCCATCATCATACGTGATAGCATATGTTCTAGTAAAATTAAGCTCTTCAGAAGAATCACTTTTCTTTTCACGTTCAAAAACACTAACAGTAAGTTCTTTACCTAAAGTATGATTGATATAATAACTATTTTTTTTAGATATCATCTCATTTTCAATACTATGTTCTCCAATAGAGTTAAGATCTAATTCTTCTAAGGTATTACTTATTGCTAAAAAATCTTCAAAATATTCATTTTTCAAAGCTGAAAAACGAAAACTTTTTATTAATCCTATACTTATAATCAACTTTTCATCTAATACATCTTTATTTGAACCAATTATGTCCTTAATTTTATTACTTTTACCTTGTTGACTAATATCATTTTCCAAAAAAACGCCCCATATATTTTTTCCTATTTGGTTTATAAGCTCTTCACCACTCATAGTATTTCCACCTCATCATTATCATAACCTATTTCAACTAACTAAGACTTCAAAAAATTAATTAAAATAAAGCAATTGCATCAATAAAATATTATAGTTAAAAAATGAAAAAAAACAAGAAAAATAATAACTATGTTGATTAAAGTTAAAAGTTCCCACTAATATACATCATGGGAATTTAGATTTTAAAATTGTTTAGTCAAGACCGAACGTAGTGA
>CACZQK010000064.1 GCA_902783315.1 uncultured Erysipelotrichaceae bacterium
TTCACTTAAAACATAGTGAGTAACATTAGGAGAAAAACCTTCTGTATTTAATTTATCTCTATAAAAATCATAAAATTCTTTTGTATTTCTAATAAAAAAATGATGTGAAAGAATTTCTTCAGGAGGAAATTTATAAGATTCATAATAAAGGCCATCTTTACTACGGAAATCTTTTAAACCAGATTCGGTGGAAACTCCAGCTCCCCCAAAAAAAACAATCTTTTTAGACTCTAAAATCCATTGAATTAAAATATCTATCTTATCCATTTTAATCACCGATTTTATTATATACAAATGAAACATAATAATCAAATGTATTTGTAAAAAAAGATTGCCATTTAATGAGAGTATGTTAAAATATACAACAACGAAAACAACTATTGCCGCAATTTTTACAATGAAAGTGAGGTTGAAATAATGCCGTTAAAAGTGGAAGTTTACAAAAAAAGTTCAGGTATCATACTTTATAAAGACTTAGAACAGCCAACTGCCATTTTCAAAGAATATTATGTTGATGGGGAAAGACATGAGTCAACTGCTGAATTAAGAATAATGAGAAAAAAGCTTATTTCTATAAAAAATTGTTTATATTGGCCAGAATTTATTATAAAGCCAAAAATTGTATCAAAAATAAATAAGCAATCATTTTTAGCAAAATTCCCATTTATAGATGGGCAGACACTAGAGCAATATTTATTAGAAAATAACATGGATTTAGTAACTTGTGCTAATTTGATTAGTAGTATAGAAAAATATATAATGAAAGAAAATAGGTTTGTTTTTCCAGACATAGCAAACTCTGGGAATATTATGATTATGCCATCAGAAGATGAAAAGCTACATTTCCACATAATTGATCCAGACGATGTGCTTTTTGAAAATCACGAACTTGATAGATATGCAAATTCATTAGGATTATTTTTAAACAATGGAGACTGGGGCATAGGAGTAAAAAAATGCTTTAATCAAATAGATAGTGGTATTGCTAATAAGCAGTTGGATATTAGAAGTATGTATGCCTTATTCTATATGATGTTAAATGCTAACACAAAGAATAATATGGGATTGTTTTACCCATATAATTGTGAAGAAAGTATCGAGATGTGTCATTATTTATTGAGTCAGATTCAAATACCAGATGGCAGTCTTCTATACAAGAATTATATAAAAACTTTGGAAGAAACTGAACCAAATCAGCCAATTACAAGTGCTCTGAATGAACTAATAGAAGAAAATTACTATTTTGAAAAATATGGTCAAAATCAATATGGAAGTCAATACCGATTAGCAAAAAATAAAATTTACTAAAATACTGAAAAACGTAAAAGTAACCTAGATAGATGCATAAATAGTAATGTTATAAGGTTATAGTATATCGCTTATCTCACTATCAGGTACGCCGTTAAATTTGACAAAAAAAATAAAATAAAGTAAAATTGATACATCAATTACACGTTTGAGGTGAATAAAATTGAAAAAAGAAAAGAAAATTGCATATACTACCATAGTGGTTGCAATTATAATGATATCTATTGGAATGATAATGGAAAGAAATAGTTCATTATTTATGGATAATACAATAATAATACAAAAAATAGATATAAAAAATATAACAACTAGTGCCAATAACATCATAGGAAATGAAAAAACAACAGGGTTGCAAGATAATACCTTACCAACAAAAATAAAAATGAATGCAGCCCCAGCTGCGGTAATCATTCCTCCTAGAATAGAAGTATATGGAGGAATGACTTTAGAAGAAGTAGCTAATCAGATTAATAAAAGCTTAAAAAATGATATAGCTGGAAAAGGACTTACCATAGCATCAAAAAGTATTGAATTGGGAGTAGATCCTTTTGTCGCTAGTGCAATTATCTTACATGAAACAGGATGCGGTCAAAACCATTGCAGTAGTATTGCTAGAAATTGCTATAACTTTGGAGGGCAGAAAGGATCCGGTTGTGGAGCTTATCAAAGGTATAATTCAATTGATGAAGGATTAGAAGGAATGATAAGCAATTTACATAGAAATTATTACTCAAAAGGTTTAGTTACTGTTGAAACAATTGGGCCAAAATATGCAGAGAGTAGTGAATGGGTAAGTAAAATAAACTGGTACGTAAACAAAATAAAAGGTGCCTAAGCTATAAAAGACAAGTCTAAAAACTTGTCTTTTATAGTACTATATAGTAAAATAAAGGAGTCTTGAGGTGATAAAATGATACAAGTAAATAATGTCAGTTTAAAGTTTGGAAAAAGAACATTATTTGAAGATGTTAATATAAAATTTACAAATGGAAATTGCTATGGTCTAATAGGAGCAAATGGATCTGGAAAATCAACATTTCTAAAACTTTTAAGTGGAGAATTAGAAACAACAACCGGTGAAATAGTAATAACAAAAGGAGAGAGACTTTCAATTTTAAAACAAGATCATTATCAATATGATGATAAAAGAGTAATTGATGTTGTAATAATGGGAAATTCAAAATTATATGAAATAATGGAAGAAAAAGATAAAATATACTCTCAAACAGAATTCTCCGAAGAGGATGGAATGAAATTAGCAAACTTGGAAGCAGAGTTTTTAGAACTAGACGGTTGGAATGCTGAACCAGATGCAGCCCAATTACTAAATAATTTAGGTATAGCAGAAGAATTTCATTATATGACAATGCGAGAAATACCTGTAAAATTAAGAGTAAAGGTATTATTAGCGCAAGCATTGTTTGGTAATCCAGATATATTACTATTGGATGAACCAACAAACTCTCTAGATGTAGAAGCAATACGCTGGTTAGAAGAATTCTTGATTAATTTTAATAATACAATTATAATTGTTTCCCACGACAGACACTTTTTAAACAAAGTGTGTACTCATATTGCCGATATAGATTATTCAAAAATAAAGCTATATGTGGGAAATTATGACTTTTGGTATGAGTCAAGTGAACTATTACAAAAACAAATGAGAGAGTCAAATAAAAAGAAGGAAGAAAAAATAAAAGAATTACAAGCTTTCATTGCTCGATTTTCAGCTAATGCCTCAAAGTCAAAACAAGCCACATCTAGAAAAAAAATGTTAGAGAAAATAGAATTAGATGAGATTGTCCCATCGTCAAGAAAATATCCATACATTGATTTCAAAATAGAAAAGCCAGCAGGCAAAGAAATCTTAAAAGTAGAAAATTTAACAAAAGAAGTAGATGGAAAAAAAATATTGAATAAAATATCATTTACTGTACTAAAAGGCGATAAAATATGCTTTTTAGCAGAAAATGATATGGCCAAGACCGTATTATTTAACATATTAATGGGAAAAGAAAAATATGATAGAGGAACATTTGAATGGGGAAAAACAATTATTCCATGTTATTTACCACAAGATAATAATGAATACTTTGAAACAACAAAAAATATTATGGAATGGATAGGTCAGTTTTATGATATTAAAGATGAAACAATTCTAAGAGGTTTTTTAGGAAGAATGCTTTTTTCTGGTGAAGATGTTTTTAAAAAAGTAAATATTCTATCCGGTGGAGAAAAAGCAAGATGTATGTTATCTAAAATTATGCTAGAACAACCTAACTTTTTAATTTTAGATGAACCAACTAACCATTTAGATCTAGAAAGTATCACCTCATTAAATAAGGGGTTATGTAACTTTCAAGGGGAAATACTTTTTACATCTAGAGACTATGAACTTAATTCAACTGTTGCTAATAGAGTAATTGAAATAAAAGAAGATGGAACGATTATAGACAGAAATATTCCATACGAAGAATATATAGAAAAAGCTAAAAAGTAGTTTTTTTATAAGTCATTCATGATATAATAAAATAGAAAGAGGAGAAAAAATGAAAGATAAAAAAGTCATTATAGCTATCATTGCTATAGCAGCACTATTAATGATTAGTTTCTTTATAGGTCCAAAAGAAAAAGAAAAAGATGCAACTATACCAGAAGATGCTAATGAAATTTTAACTAAAGCTCAAAAAGAAAGTGAAATAGCAAAAAATAGTGAGAAGAAAGATTTTATAAATATTGATGTAAATAAGTATTTAGAATATTTCAATGGAACGGATAAAAAGATTATTTTAATTGGAAGACCAACATGTCACTATTGTGAAATAGCTGAGCCAATTCTTCATAATATTGCTTTTGAATACAACTTAGATATTTATTATTTAAATATTGATGATTTTAGTGAAGAAGATACTGCGAATTTTTATCATTCTGATGAATCATTTAGTGAAGGGTTTGGCACACCTACATTACTAGTAGTTGGCAATGGTAATATTCAAGATAAAGTAGATGGTTTAATGGATAAAACACATTATATTGAATTCTTTAAATTAAATAAATATATAAAAGGAGAATAATATGGGTGAAGTTTATAAAAAAGTATTGAGGTTCAAATTAAAATATCCAATGACAATAGGTTGGAGATTAAAACAAAATAGTTCAGTAGTAGAAAAACATTTAAATCCAGATGAGAAAGTACTTTATGCATTTATTGCTCAAAAAAATGATAATCCACTGAACTTTATTGAAAGTGCAGTAGTTGCTTTAACCAATAAAAGGATCTTAATTGGAAGAAAAAGAGTAGTTATAGGTTATTTTTTAAACTCAATAACCCCAGATATGTTTAATGATTTAAAAGTAGTAGCAGGAATTATTTGGGGAAAGGTTCATATAGATACTGTAAAAGAATATGTTACTTTATCAAATATTAGTAATGATGCTTTAACAGAAATAGAAACTGCTATTTCATCCTATATGATGGAACAAAAAAAGAAGTACGGAATAAGAGAAAAAGAACACTACCATCACTAGCTTTTTCTCTTTTTGATTATTATAATTTAAAAGGTGATATAATGAAGAAATACAAGAGAATAATACTTATAATTTTACTAGTAATAATAGTTAATAGAATGCACTATTTTTCAATTAAAAAACATCATTATATTTATAAAGTAGATAATCACAATATAAGTGAATACTTTTATAAAGAAAAGAACCACCGATATGAATTTATTATTAATAAAGGCAAAAAAACATATATATTTACTCTTCATAAAAACTTCAAAAAGGATAAAAAAATAATCAAAAATATAAAAGTATATAAAAATAATAATCTAACATGTATTATTCCAATATATAAGAAAAAAATAAATCTAAATATTTATTGTAATTTAGATAACCAACAAGTATCAATTGACTATTTATTAAAAAATAATAAAAATGAATTTTCTGAATTACAAACAAAAATAAAAAAATATAACATTGGATATCCAAAAGAAGAACTAGCAACAAAAAAATACAAAAAGATAAAAATATATCCCAAGAATATTTTGGAGGATGATGTTTATTTTATTTGGGATTATAAAGGCATATATATTATTTCAAAAGATAAGAATAAGTACCAAAAAATACTAAATTATGATTTATATGATAACATAGTTTCTTGTGTTGTTAATAATTATTATGTTTTGTTTGAAAACAGCTCAGTAAATGGTATTGAAAAAATTTATTATTATGATTTTAAAAAAGATAGATTAAAAACATATCAACCAGAAAAGAAACTTTCGAAAGACAGTTATATAAATGGAGTGAAAAATAATGAAATATATGTAACTGACAATAAAGAGAAAAAACAATATAAAATTAATATTATCAAAAAGAAAATAAAAGAATTAGATACAGGAACAACTAGCTATATTACATACAAAAATAACAAAAAATTAGTACTTAATAAAAGCGAATTTTTTCAAAAAAAACAGACATTTCAAAATCAAAAGAAAAATCAATATATCTATTATCAAAAAGCAAACAAAATATATAAAAAAATAAATAAAGAGAGTATGCTTTTATTAAAAATAGAGAATATAAAAGAGTGGTCATTAATTGATGATGAAATTATTATTTTAAAAGATAACATAATTTATTCATATACAGAAAAACATGGTTTAAGAAAAATATTAGAAAATAACGAATTAAAGTATAATTATAAAAACATATACCAAGTAGGAAAAAAATAATCAATTGAGCATTATTTTTTCATTAAA
>CACZQK010000065.1 GCA_902783315.1 uncultured Erysipelotrichaceae bacterium
AGATAATAAAAGTCGAATAACAGGGGTTAGAGTGGCAAGTATCAGGAAGAAGCAATACAACATTTAAAGAAAGATTACAACTAGAAAGTTATTATTCAAATCATGCAGGATTAAGAATAGATATAAAAATATTTTTTAAAACGTTTGCAGTAGTACTATTAAAAAAAGGTGCTAAGTAATAAATATAAAGACCTTTAGAAAAGTTCTAGAGGTTTTCTTATATGTTTTTAAATCACTATCAAAGTTTGTAAAGTACAATAAAAAATATATAATAAAGTGAAAAAATATCTTAACTTATGTTAAAATTATAAAGGTTTACTAAACTAAGATGATTATTAATGTTTTGCTTGAAAAATAATGCTTTTCATGTTATAATAAGACCGCATTCAATAAAAAGGGATTAGCATTAAAACTTAATCTATTTAGTATTATGAACAGCAAGTTAGAAAGAGTATAATCTCAAAAAGAATGAAGTTATATAAGAAAAGGAGAGAAAAATATGAATAAAGATGCATATAATGTTATTTATACCGTTATAACAGAAGCAGAAATAAGTCAAAAGTTGATAATTGAAGTGGCAGAAAAAGTATATGTAGAACTATGCAAAAAAATCGCAGAAAGAATTTATTGCCCAGCTTCTAACGGTTATTTTATTATGGATGGAGAAAACCTAGAGAACTTTATAGAAGAATTTATAAAAACCATGCCAGCTAGTGAAAGACAAAAAATAGATAATTTATATGAAAATGAAACAGATATTTTTCAATGTGATGTATTTGATATTTTATGGGAAGAACTTTGTACAGATGGTTTTGCTTATTTTGATACAGATGGTAACAGAATTATCAACGTAAATATTGAAACTTTAAACAAATTATTATCAAAAGGACATTCTGGAAATGGAAGTGCTATTGAGAGAGCAAAAGAAGAACTTGAAAGCAAAGGATTTGCATACATCAAAGAGCAAAGCACCAAGTCATAGATGTCCTCCCAAGAATAATATATATAATAAATAATCACTCATTTATTATATTTTAATGATGAATGTCGATTGTTTGACATTTATTTTTTAGAATTAGAGGAGGTTCGTTTAATGAAAAAAGATACTAGAATTACACCAAAACATGTTTTTATCGTAGGAGCAAAAGGAATGGGAAACTATGGTGGGTATGAAACATTTGTAGATAAGTTAACAGAATACCATCAAAACGAAAAGAATATAAAATATCACGTTGCATGGAAAGCGGATAACTATGAAGAATTTGAAAAAAATAATGCTAGATGTTTTAATGTTAAAGTCCCAAATATTGGACCAGCCCAAGCTATATATTATGATGTAAAAGCACTTAGTTTATGCTGTAAGTATATTAAAGAGAATAATATTAATAATTTTATAATTTACATATTAGCATGTCGTATTGGACCATTTATGAAACATTTCACAAAAAAAGTTCACAGATTAGGTGGTAAGGTATATGTAAATCCAGATGGTCATGAATGGATGAGAGCAAAATGGAGTAAACCAGTAAGAAAATACTGGAAAGAATCAGAAAAAATGATGGTTAAACATGCTGATTTATTAGTTTGTGACTCAGTTAATATAGAAAAATACATAAAAGAAACATATAAAAAGTATAATCCAAATACTACATTTATTGCCTATGGAGCAGAAACTAGAAGAAGTAAGTTAAAAGATGATGATAAACAACTATTATCATGGTATAAAGAAAAAGGTTTAAAAATAAATGAATATTACCTAGTAGTAGGACGCTTTGTTCCAGAAAATAATTATGAAACAATGATTAAAGAATTTATGAAATCAAATACAAAAAAAGACTTTGCAATAATAACTAATGTAAATGATAAATTCTTAAATGAATTGGAAGAAAAATTACATTATAAGAAGGATTCTAGAATTAAATTTGTAGGAACAGTTTATGATAAAGAACTATTAATGAAAATAAGAGAAAATGCTTATGGATATTTCCATGGACATGAAGTAGGCGGAACCAATCCAAGTCTTTTAGAAGCATTAGGAAGTACAAACTTAAATTTATTATTAGATGTAGGCTTTAATAGAGAAGTTGCAGAAGATGCTGCACTATATTGGACAAAAAAAGAAAACAATTTAGCAAGCTTAATAGAAAAAGCAGATACTTTATCAAAAAAAGAAATAAAAAAACTTGGCACATTATCAACAAAAAGAATACAAGATGCATATAGTTGGGAATATATTTCAGATTTATATGAGCAGTTATTTAGAAAATAGAAGAGGAGTTGTTATGAATGATCGATAAAGAGATATCAATAACACGAAAAATTCAATTGTTGGAATTAGAGGCTTTAAAAGAACTTAAAAAGTTTTGTGATAAGAATAATATCAAATTCTTTTTGAGGGGTGGTAGTGTAATGGGAGCTGTGAAATATAATGGATTTGTCCCATGGGATGACGATGCAGATATAGCTATTCCTCGAGATCAATATGACAAATTAATAGAATTATCTCATAATACAGATTGGTCTGATAAATTTTACATTGAAAGCTTTAAATATAATAATAATATGCATTGTTATTTTCCAAGAGTGCTAGTTAAAGACAAATATTTAAAGAAACTAAAGTTACCAACAAACAACGAATTAGGATTAACAATCGTAGATATACTACCATTAGATGGTGCCCCTAATAATTATTTGTTACGACAGATGTATTTTGCAAAAGTATATTTATATAGAGCGTTAGCTGGTGTTTGGACTTTATCAGATAAAAAAACAGTTGATATGCATGATAGTAAAAAGAAAATGGTATTAAAAATATTGAAGTTGTTAAAAATAAATAAATTATATTCTCAGAAATCAATATACTTGAAATTGGATAAATTATATAAAAAATATAATTATCAAAAACAAAAGTACATTGGAACAATAACAGGATCATTATATAGAAAAGAAATTTTTCCTAGAGAATATTGGGGAAATGGAAAATTATTAAGATTTGAAGATACCAGTTTTCTTGTACCAGATGAATATGATAAATATTTGAAAAAATTGTATGGGAAAAATTATTTAACTACGACTCCTAGTGATAAAGAAATAAACTTTAAACAACATATAAAAGAAGGTAAATAGGTGGTGATAAAATGTTTTGCTTTGTTATACTACACTACATGGCATTGGACGAAACTATAAAATGCTGTGATAGTATACTAAATAAAGTCGAAGGAAAAAAACATATAATTATAGTTGATAATGGTTCAAATAATGGTTCTGGAATAAAATTACAAGAAAAGTACCAGGATTGCAAGAATGTAACAATCATTTTAAGTAAAGATAATGTAGGTTTTGCTAATGGAAATAATTTGGGATACAGATATGCCAAGAAAAATTTCAATCCAGATTTTATTGCTATATTAAATAATGATATCGAAATAATTCAAACTGATTTTATAAAAATAGCAAAAGAATTATATCAACAGGAGCATTATGCAATACTTGGCCCAGATGTGTATATTCCATATATAAATCTTCATCAAAATCCCAAAAAAACAACATCATTAACACACGAAGATATTTTAAAAGACTTTAAAAAATATAAATCTAGAAAAAATAGTAGAATCATAGTACCAATAAAATGTTATCTAAAAAACATCAAAGCTTTAAAGAATAAAGTTCAGTCAAATAAAAATGATAAGTTAAATATTGATTATACGAAAACGTATTATAATGTTCCTCTACATGGATCATGTTTTATCTTTTCAAAAAAATTTATTGATGCTAGAAAAGACGCTTTTTTTTCGGGAACATTTATGTACTATGAGTCAGAAATTTTAGATTATGAATGTCATAAAGCTGGCCTAAAAACAATGTATAGTCCAAAACTAAAGGTTAATCATAATCACAACGCATCAACTAATTTAACATATAATTCAGAACTAAAAAAAGCAAGATTTATAAATAATTGTATGTATAACTCAATATCAGCATTTTTAGAAATTCTAGAAAAGGAATAGAGGTTTTTATATGGGATATTTAATTTTACTATACGTCACAATACTTGTTTTGTTGCTTATATCATATAACATTACGGGTAAGGACATACTAAGACCAATAAATGTTATGTTGGCAGTATTTCTACTAAGTGTAACATTCACTTTATTGAATGTTAAAAATTGGAATATTGAATATTCTCCAAAGGCATATTTTGTTTTAACGTCAGGACTTATTACAGCGTTAATTGCTGATTACATCTTTTATTCTAAATATATCTATAAAAAGAGCAATTCTCTTCAAAAAGAAAGAGAAATCAAACCAATTATAGTAAAAAATTGGAAAATAGTCCTATTATCAATAGTAGAATTAGGGATTTTGTTTCTATACTACAAAGAAATAAAAAGGCTAGCAATTTTGGATGGCTATATTCCAGGAGCTAATTTATTATGGCATTTTCGAAATATTACATCATACACAGGAGAAGAATCACTAAATGGATTTGTTAGTATACTTATAAAGTTTGTTGATGCAGTAGCGTATATTATAACTTTTATTATAATTAATAATCTTTTGTCAAAAAAAGTGAAATTAAAAAAAATGTACATATATTTCTTCCCAATAGCAATATTTACTATAAAAGTTTTAATGGCTTCTGGGAGACTAGAACTTTTAAGATGGGGAGTTTATGCACTTTTAACAAGTTACATTCTTTACAAATTTAAAGTAGGATGGCAAAAAAATATAACATTTAAATACTTAAAGAAAATTATTATAATTGTTCCTCTTGCGTTGTTGTTATTTTATTATGCAACAAATATAATTGGTAGGGGAACTACACGAACTATATTTCAATACATATCTACATATGTTGGTGGCTCAATTCAGCATTTTAACCAATTCATAGAAGATCCAATTGTATTAGAACACTTTGGAGAGGAAACATTCCCAGGCGTATATAGCTTTTTACATAAGTTTGGTCTTACCGATTATACAAGAATTGTTCATCTAGAGATGCGAAGATTAGGAATAACACAAGGTAATGTATACACTTTTTTTAGAAGACCATACAATGATTTTGGCTTTTTTGGTATGGCAATTTTTACCTTTGTCGTAATAGGATTTTTTAGCCGAAATTATTCGAGAATAAGGTATAAAAATGATTCCTATAAAACAGATTATAATATAATCGTATATTCTTACCTGTTTTATTGGATTGTTTTGTCGTCAATAGAGCAATATTCTATAGGAGTAATCTCAATTGGAACGATAATGATATTAGTAATGATGAGGGCAGTATACTTCTTTTTAGTGCAAATAGATATAGAACATGCAAAAATAAAAATAAAACATTATAAATAAGAAATGTAGGTGTTAACATGGAAAAAAAATTAACTAAAGGTATATTTTACGTTTTTGTAGCTAATATTGTTAATATGTTATTCACAATAATACTAAATTTTGTATTACCTAAATTTTTATCTATAAATACATATGCTGCAATAAAAACATTTCAATTATATGTAACATATATAGGTGTCATTCATTTGGGTTTTGTTGATGGAATATATTTAAAGTATGGAGGAAAAGAACATAAAAATATCAATACAAATGAAATTATTCAGATTATATCAACATTGAGATTGTTTCAATTGGCACTAACGATTATATTAATCATTATCTCATATATTATTAAAGACCCAATAATGTTTGCTTTCTCTTTAGCGGTAGTGCCACTCAATATAGTTTCTTTTTTCAAAATGTTTTTTCAAGCAGTTGGTGAATTTAAACTATATGCACGTGTCACTAATTTAGCAAGTATTTTGCCATTTGTAGCAAATATTATATTGCTGTTTATTTTCAAGATAGATAATTACACATTCTATCTTCTAGCATATGTCATTATTGATATTGTAATATGGGTTATTCTTGAAATCTCATATTATAGATATACAAAAGAATTCAATTTATTCTTTTTCTCTAGAAAATTACTAAAGGAGAATATTAAATTGGGTTTTTCCTTAATGTGTGGAAACTTTGCATCCTTCTTGCTTACAGGCTTAGACAGATGGTTTGTTAAGTTCCTAATGAATAATTTTCAATTTGCTCAATATTCCTTTGCAGTAAGTATAGAAAATATGTTAAACGTTGCTCTAACACCAATTTCTATTCCATTATATAACTATTTTTGTAGAGAAAAGTCTCCTCAAAAAATAAATATAGTATACAAATTTGTAATTATATTTGCTGTTACAATAATTTCGATAGCTTTTGGAGTTAAATTTATACTTGAATTATTTTTAAATAATTATTTGAAATCAGTAAGTATAATATTCTATCTTTTTGCGGCCCAAGTTTTTCAGATAATTATAAAGTCAATATATATAAACCTATACAAAGTAAAAAAGAATCAAAACATATATTTTAAAAAATTAATTATTGTAATAATATCAGGAGCACTATTTAATACATTATGTTATGGAATAATGAAGACATCAACATCTTTTGCTTTAGGAACATTGATGTCATCTGTTTTGTGGCTATTTATATCAATACCAGATTTTAAAGAGATTAATCACAAAATGTCAGATATTATGTTTGTATTCATTGAAGTGTTCTTATTTATGATATGTGGATTATGCTTCTCATCAATAATAGGATTTTTGATATATTTTATATCTACACTCTTATTAATATATATATTTATGAGAAAAGAATTGACTAAAATTCTTAATACAATAAAAATAATTATGAAAAAAAACAGGACCTAATCTAAACACAATAAGCTGAAGAATATATATTTTACTCAAATAAGATTTAATCCCCCAAAAATAAAATTTATAATTAAAATAATCTTATACTAGAACTTTGAAATAAGTTCTTTTTCTTTTAGAATAAACAGTAAATAATATTATAAACTTAACGTTAATAATAATTGCCTAAAGAAATATGATATAATGGTCTCAAGGTGATAACATGGAAATAAATGAGGCAAAAAATTCAAAATTAAAACAAAATGTATCTAATAATATTATTCAAATACTTTTAAACAATAAATTAATTACTGATAATGAATTAACTAACTTAACAATAGAATTTGGATATATCTTTACTAAAGATGATGGCGTTTTAGAAGCTCTAATGAAAACCAGTTGCAATAATAAAGTATTTTATTTTGCATGTCAAAACGGTAAATTAATACATATAAATATAAATGAAATAGAGTATAATCAAACAATTGATTATATGAAGAAATATCATTCTTGTTTAAATAAAAAAATTAATAAAGAAACAAGAAAACAGAAAAAAAGAAGAAAAAGAAATAACCAATTTTTAACTAAAAATAACATATCTATTAATGAAAATTTATTAAGTTATAATGAAAAAAATATTCAACTAAAAAGTATTGATGTTATATGTAAAAGAGCAATAGCTTGTTTATTAACAGTTCAAATAGCTTGTGATATTAATAATGGACAATATAAGGAGTCATTAGAATATTTTCTACCTTTATATGATAAATTTGATGTAAAGAATAGTCTAAATTCAAAAGAAAGAAGAATTATTGATGGGACTTATAGTAAACAAGATGTTATTGATATGGATTGGGCATATGAAGCATACTGGGCAATTTGTTGGTGTCTATCCTTAATAGAAGATATAAAAGATGGAGGAGAATTATGTGATTGTTCTAAAGCAATAGCTTTTGTTACAAAATCCTCTTCTTTCAATGATTTTAAAAACAAATGTAAGTTAAGAGACATTGATGAAATACTTGATATGTATGATTTATATTATAGATATAATTGGGCTATTAATAATAAATATGTTGATTCAAAAACTAATATTGGTAATCTTAATTCATCAAATGTAATAGAACGTCGTAGAGCTTTAGAATGGATAATTTGTGATACTGATGATTGGTATGATTTACAACTAAATGCATAGTTTCATAATTCATTTTGAAAGAGATTTGACATGATAAGAGAAATATGGTAGTGTTATATCATCAGTAAAAATTGCTGATAAAATGAAAAAGAAAGGATGTTATTTATATGAAAAAAATTATAATTAATAATACTTGGCGTCATATAGGTAACACTTATACGTATCGATATTAAAATTCGATTATAGGTATAAGTGAATTTTTGTATTGCTTATACCTGTATGAAGATTAAAAAATATATTTATTAAAGAATACAGGTTTGTTTTCTAAACTTGTATTCTTTTTTATATTTAAAATAGTATTTTCAGGTCTAAAGCAATACAAAGAAAAACCAAGAAAAAGAAAGGAAAATACGATGAATTTAAAAGAATTATTAGAAAAATTAGTTAGTTATAACACAATTAGAGACACTCAAAATAAAGAGATTATGCGTTTTATTGAAGAATATTTAAAAAGCTATGGATTTACAATTAAAAGAATTGATAAGTGCCTAATTGCTTATAATCATAAGAACCCTAATATAGGTTTTATTGGTCATACAGATACTGTCGATTATGCTTCATGGGATGGAAATCCCTTTATTCTTCAAGAAAAAGAAGATAAACTAATTGGACTTGGGGCTTGTGATATGAAAGGCGGCATAGCTTCAATATTATTTGCTATTTCAAAGTTAGACTTAAATAAGGATAAATTAGCATTATATTTTACTAATGATGAAGAAATAAGCTTTGAAGGTATTAAAACTATTAAAAATATGATAGTTCCTCAAAACATTATTATTGGTGAGCCTACAAATAATATTCCAATATATGGCACAAAAGGTGTCCTTGAACTATTTATTGAATTTTATGGTATCAAATGTCATTCATCTACCCCAGAGAAAGGAATTAATGCTATATATCAATGTATTAATTTTATAAATGAATTACAAAAATATTATGAAGATAAACTAAAAAAAGATATTATTGAAGACTTTGAGGTGCCATACACCACAATGAATATAGGAATAATCAAAGGTGGTGAATCCGTAAATTCGGTAGCTGGTAAGTGTGAGACAAGTATCGATTTTAGAATTGCTTCAGCAACACATTTAAAACGAATTAAAAATGACATAGTAAAAATGTTAAAACCATACAATTCAAAACTTTATATTAAACAAAGTATAGTACCTAACATTAATAAAAATGATATCAGTTTTTTAGAAAATATTTCTAGTAAAAAGCAAACGAAATGTTATTTAACTGAAGGATCATACATAGACAAAAACTTTATAATACTAGGCCCTGGACCTGATACATCGCATCAAAAAAATGAGTATGTAGAAATTGCTTCACTAACTAAAACTGCTGAGCTTTACCAAAAAATAATTGAACATTATAACAAGGAGAAAGAATTATGAAAATTGTAAGAGAAGAAGATTTAAATAAAAGTAGAGACGAAATAGTTTCAAAGTTATACAATGTGTGCCAAAATGCGCACTTTCCAGTTACCAAACCAGATGTTTATGATCATCTGTATAGTAGTGCTGATTTAGTATCAAGATTTCTTGTAAATGATGATAACGAAATTGTAGGTTTTGGAGTAGCCCAAAATTATAGTTTAGAAATAAATGAAGTACCTATGACTTTAGCATATTTACAAGGAATGGTTATTGCTAGTGGATATCAAGGAAGGGGGTATTCAAAAAAAATGTTAAATAATATTTATCAATCTTTACAAAGCAATTTATTTGGACTAAGAACTCAAAACCCTAAAATGGCACTTGCTATGCTAAATTTATTTAAAAATGTATTGTTAAAAATTCCTACAACAAATGGTGAAGAATTGTCACCACATATACTGATTGAGTTATTCCAATCACTAAGACAAATTTCTCCATATCAAGATATTGATGATAGGGGGATAGTAAGAAACTGCTATCAAAATCAGTTGTATCCGCATTTAAATGAATTAAAAAAAATAAATTCAAGTATTGATCTAGAAGAAACATCCGCTTTAGCTGTTATAGTACAACCAAATACTACTTCTAGAATGATATTATCAAAAAGAAGAAAATAAAAATATTCAAGATTTACTTTATTTTAAGGTATTTAAGAATAAAAAAACTATTAAGCTAAAATCAAACACTAACAAAGAATATGGAAATAAATTAACAGTTATAATAGCTATATTAAATTAAAAGATAAGTTATGTTCTAAAACTAATTATATGATTTAGAATGCTAGTAATTAAATAAAATAAAGAAATGATTTAGTTACAATGAAAATGTATTACAATTCAAAAGAAAACAACCTCAAAGAGGCTGAATACTTTTACTATTATATCTTTCATATCGCTAAACAGTATCAATAACTTTACTCATTAATATCATTAATTATAAATTATAAAATTAAAACCTTCTATGTGATTTAACTATAGATTTACCTCTATCAAATTCGGTATTCAAAAGAATTTTACTTAAATCAATATCTTCATATGAATAATAATTATCAAGATTAACTAAATCAACATTATCAATATCTAAATTATGAATAAATATTTCTACATGTCTAATTTCTGTATGATCATGAAGTCTGTTGTCTGAAATAAAATAACATTTAAAAGACAAATCTGGCTCTTTATTTTCTAATAATTCAATAAAAATGTCATAAAATTTTTTGTTTAATAACACAGCCATTTCTCTAGCAGTCATATGCCGATTATCATGAACGATTGTTTTTTCATAGTCTTTTTTTTCTAAAGAATTCTCATTATCAATGACAGAATTTAAGATTTCAGTTAAAAGACTTATAAAATTATTAGAAGCTTTCCTAACTTGCTCAAACGGTCTTTTTTGAAGTATTTCTATTCTTGGATCAAATTCATCAAAATCATAAAAATCATCGCCATTGATATTAAAATACGTTGGAATTGACCAAGACATATTTCTTGTACCCAAAGGAGAATATTTATATACAGAACATTTGTCACCAGCAGTTATGACACCAGTCATATTACCAGAATCACAGTCTGGAATAGAAGGAATAGTTAGAAACTGTTGGAGTATTTCAGGCGATAAGCACTTTTCCCTTCTAATTTTCTCTCCTATATTTTGAATAAGATAGTCTTTAATCATTTCTCTACCACCATTATTCAAATAAAGTTGAGATCGAACTAAAGATAATATATCAAAAGTTGATTCATTATTACTGATTAAATCATCAATCATAGGAATGATATTTTTAATAATTATAAACGAATCATAATCTAAGTCATAATCTTTACAATTATTAATAGCAGTTACTATTTTTTGTAAAGAAAGAACATTATCCTGGTTATTAAACCATTCAACTGCTTCTTCCACAGTAATGGTTTTTGAAGAATCATAATTATAGGCTGCACCTAACATTTTTGAAAAAGAATCAAACCCACCCTTATTATTTGCTTCAGGTACTGGGAGAACTAATTCTTCCCATCCATTTATATTTGTATAAGTCAATGGTTTACTATTTTTGGAAAATACAACAGGAACATAAAATTTTATCAATTCATTATGATCGTTATATTCTGGAGTAAAAATAGGTACTAACAGCCAAGTATACTCATTCTTAATCACACCACCGTGCAAATGATATTTATGATATATAGCCCATGCTTCATCAAGACTTAATTTTCTTCCACTGTCTTTGAGACATTTTGGTACCCAATTATCATGTTCTTCCTTATATTCACTTAATATATTTGGATCATCAATTTTTCTCGCTCTTTCGATATTATCAATTCTTTCAGAAATTTGAGGTGGTATGGAAAAAAATGATGGAAACAATACCCGATAATGTTGACCAATATAAGGGATTTCTAAAGATTTATCAAGTACTACTCCAGTTGAATTTGGATAAACATCAGATAGATATAGTGGAAGTTCTACAAATTCATTCTTATCAATATCAGATATAGTATAGTACTTACCCTTATATTCAAAATAATTAATTTTACATTTTCTATTTATTGTATTTTCACCATCTAAAGCACAATCAAGCACAAAAAAGCTTTGATACCATTTACAATTTTTCACAGTATTTTCATCAATTATAATCTTATTCATTAATACAACTTCTCCTTTTTATAGGTGTATATTATAAAGGTATTATTCAAGAATGTCAATCATTTCATTAATTTG
>CACZQK010000066.1 GCA_902783315.1 uncultured Erysipelotrichaceae bacterium
CTCAGCAACATTTTTGCCATCTAATAAATCAAATCTTCCTTGTTCTATTAATTGTAATAAATATAAAGTTTCAGGTAATTGAATGATGTCTTCCATTCTGTAATTTTTTCCATGTCCATCAGATCCTACAAAATCATAATGGGTTCTTTTTAAAAGATAATATTTTATCATTTCAGCATATTGAATTTGAACTACAGGTTTATCAGATAAATGACCATATCCATAGCAATCTAATAAAATTTCATTATTTCTCTTACTTCTTTTATCACCCTTTAAAACGTGATAACATCTATAAGCATTACTTTTTTTTCTTTCTTCAGAGTCATTATCTGCATAACTTGCAGGAATAACACTATCATTAAAAGTTTTACCAGTATACATTTCAAAAAGCGGTATATCACCATAAGGGTCAACATGAGTTTCAGCAATAAAAACTTTCTCATCTTCTGGTAATTTTTCCATTTGCGTCATTCTATAATTTACTAAATCATTTCTATTAGCAGTAAAATCATAAACATCTAAGTATTTATCTTTTTTATCATATAAAACCATTCCGAGTCCTCCTTTGTGTTATTTATTTTATCATATTATTTAAATTATTTATATATTTTTTACTCATTTTAGGTAAAATGTAGTATAATCTAATTAGTTAGTAAGTTATTACTGCCTATTAATTTTTGTAAGAAAAGTTATTCGACTTCTTCTTCACAGGCACAGGGACGGATTTGTTCGAACTATTCGAATTTTAAATATCGAAAGCAACTCAATTTTGGTTGTTTTTTTTCGTTATATAAAAAATTATCCTATTAGGAAAAGGTGGTGTTCCAACTGAATATAAAAGTAAAAATAATAAGATTTAAATTCTTACTGAAAATAATGAAGTACTTAGTTTAAGAGTAAAAGTTTTAAATGATATGATTAAAGAAAAGATGATTTTGAAAAACAGTAATACAATAATATAAAAAGTTTATAAAAATGTTTCAAATAAAATAAAGTATGCTATAATATGTAACCAAGGAAGGAGATTTTTATGGAAGTAATGCAACATAATTTAGAGAAAGAAAAAAGATTAGTAGAATTATTAGGATATAGTATAGTTGATCCAGATGGTTCTAATCGTTGGCTTATTGTTGATGAAAACCAAAATCAAGTTGGGTATATTCAATATAAAAAAATGTATAATGGAAACTCTAAAAAAGGATATGCTAAAGTTTTTGGTTACCATACATTTATTGATAGCCCAAGCGTTAGCTGTGAATTTTCAAGAAAATTAAATGATGTGCATGGAAAAATTCTTGATAGTACAGATGGTAATTATTTATTTGATATAAAAAGAGAGAATCAAGAAACCGATCATGTTGAAATGAATATTAGAGATTATCCTTCATTAACTATTTATAGTAAAGAATATGGTTTTATTAGCTTTCACATTGATTATCGAGGACTATATTTAAATTTTAAAAGTAAAACAGATAATTTTAACATTGAAGAGACATTAGTTTATAAAAATGGTGATGAGGGATATATTGATAAAGAATATGTGTATCAAATAAGATATTGTAGAAAACCATATGAATTATCTGATGATAATCCTAAAGGCAGAACAACAAGAGAAATAAGTGGTACTCAACATTACTATGATAAAAATCAATTAAAAATATCTGAAAAAACATGGGTTGGTGAAGAATTTGGTGAAGAATTTGGTGAAGAATTTGGTGAAGAATTAAGAACTAATAGAGATAGTGTTGTTGAAGGTACAGTTGAAGAAATGGCTACTAAACACCAAATGGGAATAGATTGTTTTAGTCATTTTAGATTTTTAATAAATCAAATTATTCCATTTAACGAAGAGGTTATTTCTGCAATAGTTAGTGAAGATATGGTTAAACAAAATGGTTTATCATTATTTTTTCCTGATTATGAAAAAGAAATACCAGAAACTTCAATGCAAAAAAAATTAACATCAAATAAAGGAAATAATAATTAGCACTCAAATGAATGCTAATTTTTTTTGGAATATAATTTAATTCTTTATAAATTTATGGATGTTATATATAGAACTGATATAGCTTATCTTTATGGTAATTGATATAAATCAATTATCTTCTGTAAAAACACGGGTAAAGACTTTGTCATTCACGCTAGTAGTGAATTTGTTCGAATAATTCGAATTTTTAATATATGAACAGTCTGAAAATAATTATAATTAGGACTATTTAAAAATGTGGAACTATGTGATATACTCTATATAGTAAAGATAGGTGGTCTTTGTCAATGAATAATTTTTGTCGAAATTGTGGTGAAAAACTTACCAATTCTAGTGTTTGTGAAAAATGTGGTACAAAGGTCTTAACAGATAGGGTTGGTGAACTAGATAAATTATTAGCAAAAAAATATATAACTATATTTTTTATAATGTTTATCTTATATCTTCTGCGTGTGTCTATTATAGAAACAGAACCAATGATAGATAATATTCTATATTCTTTGATAGAGTCATTGACTAGTTTTTTACCATTATTTTTAATTCTTTTTGTTATTTATGCTAAGAAAAAACTTAAGTATAGTATTTTTTTTAATATCGTGTTCTGGCTAATGTTAATATTATTCATATTATTTATAATCTTTATAATATTTTTGTTGATATCTTGTGAGTATAAATTTTAGGAGGAGTTATGAATCATTTTTGTACAAATTGTGGTAAAAAATTAGAAGATAATGTAATAAAATGTGATTCCTGTAATACATACGTAGTTGATTTAAAAGGTGTAAATAAGAAAAAATTATTTCGTATGATAATTATATGTATAATTACTGTGATATTAGGAATACTTTTTGCTATTATCGGCTATAATTTATATTATGACAATTTACATAAATCTATATATAAGAAGTATTTGAAAACAGATTTTAAAGGGGCAGAGTATGTTAGACGGGATTTTTGCTATGAATGTACTAGTTCATGTGATGGAGGCTGTATGAGCACTCCTAAAATAATTGGTTGCTTTAAGTATTATTATAGATCAAGTTCTAATATTGGGGAGCCTGATATTGTTGTTTTTTTTAATAAGGGGGATATATCAATAGACTCTTATTCAAAAATAATTAATAGATATGGTTTTGAAGATAAAAAAGATGAAGAAGATAATATGTATCATACGAGAAAGAGAGATTTTTTGTATATTGAAGTTGATGAGATAAATAGTCGTAATATTACTAGGATATACAACATGGTTCATGAACTAATTGATATTTATGAAAAAGATAATAAACAATCTTTTTATATTGATATTTCTACTAGAGAATATAATTATAGTATTGTTATATCAAATTTTGATACAAACAACAAATTTACATTTGAATGGGATTTTAATCATAGAACCAAACTATTAAATCCTAATTTAGAAGATGTGAAACAAATATATAACTATTAATGGTATATATAATTTATTAAATAAGGAGCTTTTTTATAATGATTAATACAGATTTACCAATTTATTCATTTGTAATACTAATAGCATTTTTAATTAATATTGTTGTTGTATGTTATATTTCTTATAAAAAGAATAGATTTAATTATGATCTTATTTATTTATTAATATTTGAACATATTGGTATGATACTTGGTGCTAAATTATATTCTTTTCTCTCATCCCCTGCAAAGTATGATTATCAGTTTGATATATTTAGAGTGGGTTTTTCTTCTGTTGGTGCTGTTATCGGTATAATTATAATGTCCATTATTTATATAAAAATGTTTAAATCAAGCATTAAAATGATTATAGAAACATTTATTTGCAGTATTCCTCTTATTTATTCAATAGGTAAAATAGCTTGCTTTTTAACAGGATGTTGTTATGGTATCGAGTATAGTGGACCGTTTAGTATTACTTATCTGTATTCTTCAAGTAAGATTAATGGAATTAGTTTGTTTCCAGTACAGTTACTTGAATCTATAGTGTTTTTTATAATATTTATCATATCTTTCAATATGGTACTAAAAGATAAAATAAATAATAAGAATATTGGAATTCTTACTGTGGTGGTTTTTGGATGTAAGTTTTTATTAGATTTTTTAAGGTTTACACATATGAAAGACTTAATATCATTTAATCAGATAATGTGTGTTCCTTTTATATTGTGTGGTTTATTTTTAATTATGTTGAAAAAAGAATATATTGGTATTAAAAACGCAAATGAATAATTATAGATTATAGTAATTTACATATTATTTAAATTAATGATAAAAGTAATGACTTGTAAAAGTCGTTTTTCTGTTTATGAGGAAAGTACGTTCGATTCAAAATAAAAAATCTACTATTTAAATTAATATAAGCATGGATAGTGCCATACAATCGAAATATTGTTAAAATAGTATAACATTTTTTTGATTGTTAATAGTGTAAAATTATTTGCGTATATGCCTTGCTCTGTGGTATTATTACATCATATATAGGTTGTTTTAAAAAGGAGAGATAATATGTCAATTATAAAAGGTGAAAAGAATAATTTTGATGAAGAGGTATTAAAGTCTAAAGAGATGGTCTTGGTTGATTTTAATGCTGATTGGTGTGGACCATGTCGTATGCTTGCTCCTGAGTTGGAGAAGCTAGCAGAAGCTAATGATTCTTTAAAAATTGTTTCTGTAAATATTGATAATGAAGGAGATTTAGCAACACAATATAATGTTTTTTCTATTCCTTGTCTAGTGCTTTTTAAAGATGGAAAAGAAATTAATAGAAGTGTTGGGTTTAAATCAAGTGATGAATTAGAACAGTTTGTTGGAGAGTAAATATGTATGATATTATTATTATAGGAGCAGGTCCAGCAGGAATGACTGCTGCTATTTATGGAAGAAGAGCTTTGAAAAATGTTTTAGTTGTAGAGGCACAAACGTATGGTGGACAAATTATTAATACGTTGGATATTGAAAATTTTCCTAGTGAGATGCATATTTCGGGTTTTGATTTTGCTACAAAGCTATATGAACAAGCAAAAGAATTAGGAACGAATTTCGTTTTTGAAAAATGTATAGCCATAAAAAACAAGAAGAATTGTAAAGAAGTTATTACGTCTAAAGGTTCTTATGAAGGAAAAAGTGTTATTTTAGCTACTGGACTAGTAAATAGAACATTGGGTCTTGAAAAGGAAAAAGAATTTATTGGTTTAGGGGTTTCTTATTGTGCAACTTGTGATGGTGCTTTGTATAAAAATCGTGATGTTGCTGTAGTAGGTGGAGGTAATACAGCTTTAGAAGATGCTCTTTATCTTTCTAATATTGCTAAAACAGTATATTTAATTCATAGAAGAGATACTTTCCGTGGAGATTCTTTAGAAGTAGAAAGATTAAAGGAAAAAGAAAATGTAAAGATTGTTTATAATAGTGTTGTTACAAATATATTAGGAAATGATCATTTAGAAAGAATTGAATTAACAGATAGCGAGGGGGCAACGAATGAAATTGAGGTTTCTGGACTTTTTATTGCTATCGGTAAAGTACCTGCTAATGATATTTTTAAGGATGTTGTAGAACTTGATAAAGATGGATATATTACAGCAAAAGAAGATTGCCATACTAGTGAAAAAGGAGTTTTTGTAGCAGGTGATAACCGACAAAAATTATTGCGACAGTTGGTAACAGCCACTAGTGATGGAGCTATGGCTGCAACAGAAGCTATTAAATATTTAAGAAATCTTGATTAAAGAAGTAAAAGAAGGCGTTTATATGAATATATATAATTATATTGATGATTATGGAATTTATTCTTTTAAGGAAAAGAAATTTAACGAAGTTGATGCAGTTATATTTTCTTTTTTATCTTATGCTAATTTTGAAAATGTTTTGGAGAAAAATCAGAAATGTAGTATTCAGGAAATAGGAAGAAGGCATTTAGGAATCTTTCCTGGAGAAGATCGAAATGTGATGGCTGTAAGAGATGGTAATAAATTATTAAGATATTTAAAGGATACAAAAAGATATAAAGATTGTCTTATCAGTCACTATGAATATATTGGTAATGAGGATATTCAATTTGGAGCAATTTCTATTGAATATACGAGAAACCATGTTTTTATTTCGTTTGAAGGAACTGATGAGCTTTTTAGTGGTTGGAAAGAGAATTTTATATTGAGTTATAAGTTTCCAACTATGTCTCACAAAAAAGCAATCGATTATTTAAATAAGTATTATACTTTTTCAACAAAAAAAATAATAGTTGGCGGTCATTCTAAGGGGGGAAACTTAGCTTTAGCTGCTGCTATGGATGCTAATTTCTTTGTTCGAAGTAGAATAGAAAAAATATATAGTGGTGATGGACCGGGGTTATTGGACAATGAATACAAATCGAAAAAATATGAAAAAGTAAAAAAGAAATACATTCATATTATTCCGGATTATTCTTTTGTAGGTTTATTGCTTAATCATGTAAATGATAAGGTTGTGAAATCATCTAATAAGGGTATTTTGGCACACAATATTATTTATTGGGAAGTAGAAGGAAGTCATTTTAAGAAAGCACCATTAAGTCCATTGTCAAAAGAATTAGATAGAGAATTAAAGAAGTGGTTTTCTAGATATGGAGAAGAAGATAAAATGCAATTTGTAAAAAATCTGGATTTTATTTTTAAAAAAGCAAACATACATAGTATTACTGAAATCAAAGAAAAAAATAGACTAATTTTAAATCTTATTTATGAATCTAAAGAGATGGATAGTAATACAAAAAAAATATTAATTGATTTTTTCCTTATTTTAGTTAAATGTTTCAGTAGTACAAAAAAGGAAGAATTAAAGCAATTTGTTAGTAATCTTTTCAAAATTAAAAAGAGAGAGGAATAGATATACTTTATATGGGTAAATGTGTATTGATAGGAGGATATACTAAACAAAATAAAGAATCTTTAAAAGCTAGCGTGGTTGATGAAAAAATTGTGCAACTTGCTGAAAAAGAAAAACCAATATTTCTTTTTATAGGGTTAGCAAATTCTTATTCTGATTCAAAATATGATAAGATGAAAAAGATATATCAAAAATTAAACTGTGTTACAACTTATTTGAAAAAAAGTAATCTTATTCATAATCCGAAAATAGTAAAAGAAAAAATAGAACAAGCAGATATTATATATATTGGTGGTGGTGATTATGTTAAACTTTTCAAACACATTCATGAATTTGATTTAGAACAACTATTAAAAGAAGCATATGAAAGAGGTAAAGTTCTTGTGGGACTTTCTGCAGGAGCAATTCTTTTAGCAAAGGAAGGCTTTTCTGATTCTAGTATTTTAAGAGGGGAAAGTGAAGATTATCAATTTGTAAAGGGATTAGGATTTGTTAATCAAATTATTTGTCCGCATTATCATGAAGATAAAAGAAGAGTAGAACAGTTGAAAGAGTGTATTAAAAATACACAAAAAGTCGTTAGTGGTATTGAGAATGATGCAGCTTTAGTTATTGTTAATGATCAAATAGATGTTATATCCTTCAATGGAGCAAAAGTGTTTAGAATAAATTGTGATAAAACGTATAATGAGAGTGAGATAAAGTAGAAAATAGTTGTAAAGAGACAATAATTTGTTCTCTTTTTCTTTGCCTATATGATAATATATAAGTGTAGGCTAGGAGATGATAGAGTGGCAGATAAAGAAAAAAAGCTCCGTTTTTTATTCTTATTTTTCTTAATTTCTTTTTATTTTGTTGCAAATTATTATTTTGAAAAACCTCAAGAGGAAATTCAAAAGGTTGAATTAAGAGAAACATCTCCTGTTATTCAGGAAGAAAAAAAAGAAAATTTAGAGGTTAAAGATGAGGTTAAATCAAATAATAAAAATAATGTAGAAACAGATGCTAGTGATGCTGGCTTAAAAATTTATTTTGTTGATGTTGGACAAGCTGACTGTATTTTAATTTCAAATAATGGAAAATATGTTTTAATTGATGCTGGAAACAACGATGATGGTAAAAAACTAGTTTCTTATTTTAAAAGTTTAGGTGTTCAGAATTTTCAATATGTTATTGGTACTCATGCCCATGAAGATCATATTGGTGGAATGGATGATATTATTTATAATTTTTCTATTTCACACTTTTTTATGCCAGATGTTGTTACGACAACAAAGACATTTGAAGATGTTTTAGATGCTTTAGAAGCAAAAAATATAGCTTTTGAAACACCTAATATAAATGATTCTTTTACTATGGGAGATATATATTTTACGGTATTATGGGTAGGACATGATAAGACAGATTTAAATGATACATCTATTGTTGTAAGAGCAACTTATAAAGAAACATCCTATTTATTTATGGGTGATGCTCCTAGTCAAGTTGAAAAGGGGTTACTAGATAAACATATTGAAAGTGATCTTTTAAAAGTAGGCCATCATGGCTCGCAATATTCTTCAAGTGCGCAGTTTTTGAAAAAAGTAGATCCCAAATATGCTATTATTCAAGTAGGAAGAAACAATATATATTCTCATCCAAAACAAGTTGTTTTAGATAAATTAAATCGAATGGATGTAAAAGTTTATCGAACAGATCAAGATGGTACAATCATTGTATCTTCTGATGGAAAAAATATGAAGTTTGATACTGTTCAAACAGATACGAATGGATAGGTGATAAAATGAAATACGCTATTGATCAGATAGTTGATAATAATGTGGTGTTAGAAAATATAGAAACGGGAGAAATTCTAAATATTCATAAAAAGAAACTACCTAATGATATAGTGGAAGGAAACATTTTGATTTTAAAAGATGGAGAGTTTTTTCTTGATTATTCTGAAGAAGAGATGAGAAGAAAAATAATAGAAGAGAAAATGAATCGTTTAAAAGCACTAAAACCTAATGATAAAAGCTAATTATTACAATTAGCTTTTTCTTTTGGAATTGGTTTGATTTTTTCTTTTGGAATATGAAAAATTTTACTTATTTCTTTTTTGTTGGAACAATTTGTATATAAATATTTTGTGTCTTTATAAAAGAATATTTTATCATTCTTTTTTTCTAGTTCTTGTTTAGCATTTATTATTGATTTTCCTTTTAATTGATAGTTCTTACATTGATAATGAATTTTATTTTCTTCTCTTATTGGAATAATTTCTTCTAAAGTAATTGTACATTTTTCATTACATTCAATTGTTATATTTTTAATAATACTTAAATGGTTCAATTCCCTATATTTGGGTATTGGTATAATAATATAGGTTAAAATACATAAAAAAGTTAGAAATACAATTTTTTTTATCATTGATATTTTCCTCTTATAATATTATTTGTTAATTTTGAATTTCTTTTTTTTACTTTGGTATTTATTTTTATAATTGAATCTTTTATTTCGTTTTTATCAATAGACAAGTACTTATATCCAAATGTTTTCATTGTACAAATATTAAATATTAAAAAGATTATTCCTATTATTACTCCGTAAATTCCTAAAAAAGTAGATAGAACTAATAATAGTATTTTATAAGAACGTAAGGCATTATTAATTTCTATTGTTGGAAAGATTAATCCAGCAATTGATGAGATGGCAATTACAATAATCATAATAGGGGAGACAATTCCAGCAGCAACAGCTGCATCTCCCAGAATTAGCCCTCCTAAAATAGAGATAGCTGAGCCGTTTGTTGATGACATTCTGAAGTCACTTTCTTTTAATATTTCAAAACAGAGAATCATAAATAAGGCTTCAATATAGGCAGGGAAAGGCACAAAGGTTCTTCCAGCTTTTAAAACAAGTAATAAATCTAGTGGGATTAGGGAATAATGACGAGTTGTTACAGAAAGATAAAGAGCTGGAGTTATAATAGAAATTAAAAATGCCAAAAAACGGATGATACGAATAAAACTTGTATAAGATGCTTTTTGATAGTAGTCATCTGTAGTATGAAAAAAGTCAAGAAAGAAACTTGGTAGAATTAAGACATAAGGACTTGTATCTACTAAAATAACAATTTTTCCTTCTAATAGAGCCATACAACATTTATCAGGCCTTTCACTCATCATAATTGTAGGAAATAAATAAAAGTTCTTTTCTAGAGAAAAACGTAGGTAACTAGAATCTATTGTTCCATCGATTTTTATTTTATTTAATTTTTCTTTTACGTGTTCTACTAAATCTTTTTTTACAATTCCATCTATATAGATAATACCAATTTTAGTCTTACTATATGTTCCAATAACTTTATCAATACATTTTAAGGAACTTGTTTTTATTCTTCTACGAATTAGCCCTAAATTTGTATTATATGTTTCTGTAAAACTATCTTTTGGTCCATAGAGAGCTAATTCACTTTGAATCATATTAATTCCTCTATCTAGGTTGGCTCGAAGTTCACAGGCATAAATTTTATCATAGATTAAGATTAAAAAACCATTATTTAAGAATGATAAGATATCTTTTTCTTTAATGACTTTAGTATTACAGTTTGGCAGATGATTATTTAAACTTTTTAATTCTTTTGTTTTTAATTTTGTTAGTCTATATAAAATAAATTCATTAATACTTTTGGAATCAGAAAGAACTTCATTGTAGAAAAAATTTATTTTATTTCCATCTATTTGTATTTCATGAAATATATAATCTTTTGATGGATATACCTGTTTTTGTATTTTTTTTATTATGTTCATATTATTCACCAATATTAGTATGATGCAGAAGTTTTTTTTTATGTAATTATTTGATATAATGATGTAGAGGAAAATAGTATGGAATTAAAAATAGAAAAACTGGATAATTATGGAAGAGGAATTGCTTATTTCAATGATAAGATTTGCTTTGTTGAAAATGCTCTTCCAGGGGAGATTGTTCAAGTAGAGATTGAGAAAGAATATAAGAAATATATAGAGGCAAAAGTTATTTCTTATAAAAAGGTTGCTCCTAATCGGATTAAGGAAGAATGCCCCTATTCAAACGTTTGTGGAGGGTGTCAATTAAATCATATTTGTTATGATGATGAAAATAAATTTAAAGAAGAAAAAGTAAGAGATATTTTAAAGAAGTTTACTAATATTTCTACTAATATTATAAAACCTATTGCATCTCATGAAAGGGATTATTACAGAAATAAAATTATTCTTCATGGGAAAGATGGAGTATTGGGATTGTATCAGAAAAAAAGTAATGAAATTATTCCTATTATTGAATGTTTATTAGTGAATCCTAAAATAAATAAGATTATTCATTTGTTAAATAAAGTAAATAATGGTATTGATGAAGCGATTATTAAGACTTCTAATGATAATAATCAAGTTATGATTTCTGTAAAAGGCAAAGTAAGGGATTCTTCTTTATTACTTCAAAATAGTGATGTATTTATCTTAAATGGTAAATGTATTAGTCAAAAAAAGTGTATTGAGACACAAATTGGAAATAAAGTCTATCAGGAAGGCATTGATTCTTTTTTTCAAGTTAATAATACTTTAACTAAATCTTTATATGATGAAGTATTTTCTCAAATAAAAGGGAAAAATTATCAGAATGTTTTAGATTTATATTGTGGTACTGGTACTATCGGTATATATGTAAGTAGTGAATGTCAGAAAGTTATTGGTATTGATTGTAATATATCTAATGTTTTGGATGCAAAAAATAATAAAATATTGAATCAAATAAATAATATTGAATTTATCTATGATAAAGTAGAAAATCAAATAGATAAAATAAAAGATATAGATGTTATTATTGTAGATCCTCCAAGAGCAGGTTTAGATAAAAAGACAATTCATTATTTAAAGAAAATCAATCCTGTAAAAATTATTTATGTATCATGTGATCCAATTACTTTGGCGAGAGATTTAAAAGACTTGTCTGAAAGTTATGATATAAAATATATAAGGTTATTTAATATGTTTCCAAGGACTTATCACGTTGAGACCGTGTCAGTGCTAACTAGAAGGAATTAGATGAAACACTTGAAAATAAAGGGCAAAATCAATTTTACTGTTTTTTAGAAAAACATAGAAAAGTTGTAAAAACAGCTAAAAAATGATAAAAATCTAAAAAAATTGAAATCACCTTGTTTGATGAGAACATGTTTCCTATAACCATATTTAAATAAAAATTGAACTGAGTTTTATCAGTTCATTTTTTGTTGATTTAATAATAAAAGGAAGGAATGTAAAAATATCAAATAAAAAAGACTAGATATTTCTAGCTTTTTAATGGTTTATTATTTGTTTTA
>CACZQK010000067.1 GCA_902783315.1 uncultured Erysipelotrichaceae bacterium
GAAGAAAGAGTAGTTGTTTCAAACATTGCTGGCACTACTAGAGATTCTATTGACTCTGTTTTAAAATATAATAATGAAGAATATATAGTAATAGATACTGCAGGAATGAGAAAAAAAGGAAAAGTGTTTGAAACAATTGAAAAATATAGTCTATTTCGTTCTTTAAAAGCAATTGACAGAAGTGATATCTGTCTAGTTTTAATCAATGCTGAAGAAGGAATAAAAGAACAAGATAAACATATAGCTGGATATGCAATTGAAAGAGGAAAAGGATTAATCTTTGTAGTAAATAAATGGGATACTGTTAATGATACAACTATTCAAGAATTTGAAAAATTAATGAGAGCAGAATTTCAGTTTGCAACCTATGCCCCAATTGTATTTTTATCTGCCCTAACAAAGAAAAGAATACATACATTGATGCCTACAATTGAAAAAGTAAAAGAAAACATAAAAAAAGAAATAAAAACAAGCGTTTTAAATGAAGTAATTCAAGATGCCTATCAATTAAATATACCACCATCTTATAAAGGAAAAAGATTAAAAATTTATTTTTGTTCTCAAACAGGTATTAATCCACCAAAATTTACTCTTAGAGTAAATAATAAAGGATTAGTTCACTTTTCTTATGAAAGATATTTAGAAAATAAAATTAGAGAAAATTTTGATTTTACAGGAACACCTATCGTATTACAGTTTAAGAATAGAAATGGAGAAGATTTATGATAATAGAAAAAGATAGCTTTCCAAGAAAAGCACCAAACTTTCAAAATCAGCAAAATTCTAATTTAAATAATAATCAAGCAAGGCATATTCCAATAAACCAATATGTTGACATTGGAAATAAAAAAGAGATGGCAGACAAAACATTTGATCTCTTACAATACAAACTAAAAAACGGGCTTATTAGTTTAGATGAATTCAAAAAAAAATGTGACAAATTAAGAAAATTTAGAGAAAAGTAAAAAAAACAAAAACCTCACATATAAATACTATAGGAGGTTTTTATGTTTAAAGATGCTTTATTTAACAAAATCGAAAAAAAAACAAATATCAATAAAGATACCATTCTCTCTTTAGCAAAAAAGTTACAAGAAAATAATATGAAAGATGAAAATGCAATCTCTAGCGTTATAGACGATCTAAGTAAACTAACAGGAAGAACTGTCTCAAAAGAAAAAAAAGATAAAATAATTGATGTCATAAAAAAAGATAAAATACCAAAAAATATTGAAAACTTATTTTAAAAGAACAATTATGTTCTTTTTTTTTATTAAAAATCATATTATTTATTAAATAAGGAGAAAATTATGGAAAAATATGAAATTATAAAAAACATTGCCAAACGAAGTGGCGGAGATATTTATCTAGGAATTGTAGGTGCAGTCAGAACTGGAAAATCTACTTTCATTAAAAAGATGGTAGAAACACTAATTGTACCAAATTTAACAGATGAATATGAGAAAAAAAGAGCTTTAGATGAAATACCCCAAAGTGCAGCGGGAAAAACCATTATGACAACAGAACCAAAATTTATACCAAATAATACAGCAAAAATAAAAATCGAAGATGTTAATTGCAATATAAAATTAATAGACTGCGTTGGATATATGATTAACAATGCCATTGGCGCAACAGATGAAAATGGTCCAAGAATGGTTAAAACACCATGGTATAATGATGAAATTCCTTTTACAGAAGCTGCAGAAATAGGAACAGAAAAAGTAATAAAGGAACATTCGACAATTGGCATCGTTATAACTTCAGACGGATCTTTTGGTGAATTTCAAAGAGATGATTACATAGATGCCGAAACAAGAGTGATTAATGAATTGAAATCCATTGGAAAACCTTTTATTGTTATTTTAAACTCATCACATCCAACCTTTCCAGAAACAGAAAATATAGCTCAAGAATTAAAAGAAAAATATAATGTTCCTGTAATTCCAATTAGTATAGAAAATATGAACGAAAAAGATACCATATCAATCTTAAAAGAAGCACTATATGAATTCCCAGTATTGGAAGTAAAAATAAATATGCCAAAATGGATTTCTATTCTAAACCCAGAAAACAGAATAAAAAAATCATACATCGATGCAATAAAAGAAAGTGTTATAGAAATTGATAAAATTAAAGACGTTGAAAAAATAACTGAACATTTATTAAAAAATGAATATATTGAAAAAAGCTATTTATCAGAAATTGATACCTCAACAGGAATTATCACTGTCAATTTGACATCACCAGCAAAACTATATAATCAAACATTAAAAGAATTAATTAATATAGATATCAAAAACAAAGCTGATTTATTATCACTATTTCAAGAATTTAATACAGCAAAAAAAGAATATGACCAAATAAAATATGCCTTAAAAATGGTGAAACAAACTGGTTATGGAATTGCTATACCATCAATTGAAGATATGAAATTAGACAAACCGGAAATAATAAAACAAGGTTCTAGATATGGAATAAAATTAAAAGCTGTAGCACCATCAATTCATATGATTAGAGTTGATGTAGAGTCGACCTTTGAACCAATTATAGGAAGTGAATTACAAAGCAAAGAATTAATAGATTATATAACAAAAGGAAAAGATGAAGAAAATAAGGAGATTTGGAAAAGTGAAATTTTTGGACGCAGTATAGACTCTATCGTTCAAGAAGGGATCCAATCAAAAATAAATCTAATGCCGGATAACATTAGATTTAAATTACAAAATACTCTTTCTAAGGTTGTCAATAAAGGATCTAATAACATGATTGCTATTGTAATATAAATATAAAAAGTAAGCACCAAAAAATTGTGTTTACTTTTTATATACCAATTTTTATAGACATATACAACCGTTTACTGAGACAACTTAGAAACATACAAATTATATTGATTATACAAAGCTTCGGTTTGAAAACGAATTTCTCCTTCTTCTAATTTCCAAAAATCCTTATTTACAATCAAAAAATTCAACAACTCCCCACTAACTTCAAAAACCTCATTTGCTTCTACTTTTATTTGCGAAAGAAAAACCTTAGCATCGCTAAACTGCTTTTTCATTGAATCACTCAAAATCATATCTACATATAAATCATAATAGTGAGTATTACTAATTTTTTCTTTACCATAAGCTCGAATCACATCTTCCTCTGAATTGACTAAAAGTTGATCTATTTGAGAATTAAATTCTTCCTTGGCTGCTTGTAAATAAGTAAGGGACTCCTTAAACTCAGGTCCATCTTTTACATAATTGTTATAAGAAAATAATTGAGTAAGCTTAGAATCTCCCATAATACTTAGCATTTTTTGCAAAGAAATAGCATAATCATCTAAATAAGTCTTAACTGACTTTTCTACGATCCCATAATTACCTCTTGTCCTTACTTTTAGATTATATCGATTCTTAGTAATATCAAGCTTTGATATTGTTTTAGCTTCTTCTTTCAAAGTGTTTGCCATAGTAGCATCCCTAACTACCAAAAATCCAATTATCAAAAAAGAATTTAATAAAATACAAATAATGATTAAAAAAAACTTTTTATGCTTACTCATAATTTCACCTCTATCACACAATCAAAACTCTTTTTCATAATATAAATAATTAAGAAAATCAAAGGACTTCTCTGCCTACTAAAGCTTCTATTTTGTTAAGGACTTCTTTCAAACCTAACTTCGTAACACTAGAAAAAACAACCAAATCATCCCCAACAACTAAATCCAATGTATCCAAAATAACCTTTAAATTCTTTTGCTTTTTACTACCTCCTACTTTATCTGCCTTAGTAGCAACAACAGTAACAGGAAGATTATAATACTTTAAAAAATTATACATTAACAAATCATCCTCTGTAGGTTTATGACGAAAATCTATTAACATAAAAACTCTTTTTAACTGTTGTCTTTTTTCTAAATACTCTTCAATCATCATCCCAAACTTTGCCTGAGTTTTCTTATCAACAGCTGCATACCCATATCCTGGAACATCAATTAGATAAAAGGAATTATTTACTCCATAAAAATTTAATGTTTGTGTCTTACCAGGTACAGCTGAAGTGTAGGCCAAATTTTTCCGTCCTAAAACGCAATTAATAAAACTACTTTTTCCAACATTACTTCTTCCAACTAATAAAAACTCTGGCTTTAAGTCATCAGGATATTGACTTCGCCTAGTAGCCATAACATTTAAATTTGCATCTTTAATTATCATAATTATCCCTCTCTTCTTCTCTTATATATCGTTCAAGCTCTAAATCCAAATCCTTTATAACTAGCATTGCATCTTCCAAATTCTTTGTTCTAACTCCAGAAGCATATTTGTGACCACCACCACAATGCTTTTCAGCAATATGATTAATTTGAGGACCACGAGATCGAATAGAAATACGATACTGATTATTTTTAATATCCTCTGTTATTGTTACCCAAACAAGAACCTCTTTTATATAATTAAAGTTATTAATCATATTTCCAGCAGAAGCACTATCTACCCCAAATTGATTAATAATATTATCTGAAATAATAACATATCCAAGTCCAAAACTTGTAACTTTCATATTTAAAGAAATATACCCTTCTAATCTAACCTCACTCATTGGTCTCATATATAATTTTTCGTAAATTACACTAAAATCAAAAGGATATTGTCTTAAAAAATCCGAAACAAGTTTAAAAGTTTGAAAATTACAACTGTTAAATAAAAAACGATTAGAATCCGACACCAAACCCATATATAATAATTCAGCAATAGAACTATTACATTGCAATTCAGTTTGTGAAATCACTTTCATTATAATCTCACAAGTAGAAGTTGTATCTTCTTCTATAATTTCTAAATCACAAATTCTTTCAATAAAAGGATGATGATCAATTTTAATAGAGAAAGCATAATCACTTGGACTTGCAGAATCAATTCTTCGTAAATCAGGAGTATCACAAACAATCAATAAAGCATTATCAACTTTTTTTAATTTATCCAATTTTCCAAATGAATGAAATCTAGAACTCCCTGTACCAATCGCCAAGACCAGTTTATCCGGATATGTCAATTGAATAGAATCCCTCAAAGCCAATTGACTACATAAGGCATCGGGATCAACACCAATATGTCTTGCAACAACAATTGTGTCAAATTTTTTTATTTTTTCTATTAATTCACTATACATTTATCATTTTCCTATCCATTTAGCACTTTCCAAGTATCCCTAGCAATTAACAAATCCTCTTTTGCAGGAATTACATAAACCAGTACAGAAGAATCCGCGGCACTGATTTTTATAGCTTTATGACAAGTATTATTCGCATCTAAATCAATTTTTACTCCCAATGAACAAAGTTTTTCACAAATTTCACGACGCAAAGAGACTTGCTTTTCACCTATCTCACCTGTAAAAGAAATAATATCAACGCCCCCTAACAAAACATAATATTGAGCAATGTAATCAACAATTTGACGTACATACTTATCTTTTGCTAAACTAGCATTCCTATTCCCCTCCTCAGACAAAGACATGATGGCATCAATATCATTGGTAATCTCACTCATTCCTAACAAGCCACCATCATAATTCAAATCATCCAACACTTCTGATGCATTTTTACCCTCTTTTTCCATTATATATGGAATAATAGAGGGATCAATATCGCCACAACTTGTACCCATCATAGTACCAGAATATAAAGAAAAGCCCATAGAAGTATCAACACATTTACAATTCTTGATAGCACTAATACTAACATCTTCGCTTCCTAAATAACAGCTAATCAAATTAAAATTATCCCTATTAAATAAATTCTTAACATAATTAGTAATATATTGATGAGTTATGCCATAAAAACCATATTTACGGATTCCATAATCAAGATACCAACGACGAGGAACAGCATATAAAAATGCACTTTCATCCATAAATTCATAAAAGGCCGTATCAAAAACACCAACTATAGGTATTCCAAAAAAAACATTTTGAAAAGCCTTTATTCCAGTAATATTATCTTGCATAAAGCTTGGAACAATATCCAAAAAGTCCTCCAATTGCTGAATATCAGCTTCGTTTAAAAGTGTGCTCTTGTAAAAGCAATCCTTCCCATGAAAAACAAAATAGCCAATACCTTTAATATCTTCCATAGAAGATATAATTTCTAAAGAAAGAAGTTTATCCAACAAAACTTTAGCAACCTCAACACAATCAGTAAGAACAATTTCCTCTCTAATTTTTTCACCGTTATAAACAATTGTGTAATAGCTATTTGGCATACCTATTCTTTCAAAAGTACCACTAGCTATAACAAATTCAGTTCCAATATCAAACAATGTAAATACTAAAGATTTATTACTATATTTAACAGAAATAACCTTCACAAAAATCTCTCCTTCTGAGAATTTACTATCATTATTATACTATAAAGAGCAATGAAAAAAAAGTCTATTTAAAACTAACATATTTTAAAGCCACAAGAAGTACAATAGTTACAACCATCAACATTATTTCCACAATTTGAACAAAAGTGAACACCTTTTTTAGCAGAAATGGCATCTTTCTGTGAACTTTCATTCACTATCATATTTAAATTTTCTTCTTCAATATCATTATATAAAAATCGTTGTTCATCAGAAACTTCATCAACTATTTTAAAAGAAGTTATAAACATAAGCGATAAAAATATCAAAAATAAGAAAAGAAAAGAAAAAATACCTGTTGCAGCAAAATGTAAAATAACAGTATTATAAAACGTATGCAAAACAGTAGGAATGATAAAACTTAAAATCATATATTTTCTACATTTATTTTCTTCTTTACTAATCTCACTCATCTTAGCTTTAGAAAAGTAATAACCCATAACAACTCCAAAACAAGTATGACCTGGAACCGAAGTAAACGCCCTTAATAAAGCATTACCCAAGCCATTTGAAAAAACATATAAAATATTTTCAACACAAGCAAAACCTAAAGATGCAAAAACAGAATAAACAATAATATCATATATCTCATCAAATTCTTTTATATCATAACCAAGCTTTTTAGTAACAATCCATTTAAATCCCTCTTCGATAAAAGCAACAGAAATAAAAATATTAATAAATAATAACCAAAAATTTTCTAACACTGTATCAAGAGAATAATACTTTTGAATAAAAACTTCCAAAAAAATAATTGGAATAGTTGTTATACAACCACACACAAATATCCTCAAAAGAGTCTTGCTAGGCTCAGGATTTACATCCTTTTTATAAATATAATAACATAAGGCTAAAACTGGTAAAACTGCAGCTAAAAAACATAATATCCAAAAAAGCAAATTCAAATTAAACACCTACCATAAAATAACTAAATAGTTTATAGAAAAGAATATATAAAAGCTTTCCTATATAATTATAGCACAAAAAAAGAGATATTTCTCTTTTCTCTTATAATAAAATTATTACAGAAGGTTATTAACATCTCTATCCTTCCATAATAATATTATACGCATCTTTAACAATCATCAACTCTTCATTAGTAGGCACAACCCATACCGGAATTTTAGAATCAGTAGAACTAATAATACCCTCTTGCTTATCCTTGTAACTTGCAATTGAAGAATTCTCTTTTTGATCTATTTTAATTCCTAAAGGAGTTAATTTATTAAGAATAGATTCTCTGACTTCTATTCCATTCTCACCAACACCAGCAGTAAAGACAATAGCATCTACCTTTCCTTCAAGTTCTATATAATATTGTGCAATATAATTTGCTACTCGATTGTTATACATATTAAGGGCCAAAATAGCTCTCTCATCCCCACTAGCAGCAGCGTTTTCAACATCACGACAATCACTAAAACCAGCAACGCCCAAAAGACCACTTTTCTTATTTAAAGCACTTGTAATATCTGAAATATTTTCACCAGACTCTTTACATACATATTCCAAAATAGATGAATCAATTGCTCCACAACGTGTACCCATCATTAAACCATCAAGAGGGGTAATTCCCATTGTCGTATCAAAACACCTACCATTTTTAATAGCACTAATGCTTGCACCACTACCAATATGGCAAATGATTAGGTTAACATCATCTTTAGCCACCCTTTTCTTCATAACACCTGTAATATACTTGTGACTTGTTCCATGAAAGCCATATTTACGAACTCCATACTTTAAGTACCATTCATAAGGAACAGGATAAATATAATTTTCCTTAGGCATTGTTTGATGAAAAGCTGTATCATATACAGCAACCATAGGTACCTTAGGCAAAACTGCTCTCAAAGCCTCAATTCCTGCTAAATTGCCAGGATGATGAAGAGGTCCAAGCTTAGTTAAATCCTTAATATCTTGAATAACCTCATCTGTAATTAATACTGAATCATTGTATTTTTCACCACCATGTAGAACCCTATGGCCAACTCCTTTAATTTCATCAAGAGAATTAACAACTTTATTTTCCAATAATTCATTAAATAATACTTCAACAGCTTCATGATGATTTTTTAAATACTTTTCACCCTTAATCTTTTGTCCATTGACTTTAGTATTCCAAAAACTATCTTCCATTCCTATTTTTTCAATATAACCACTAATAAGAACCGTTTCTTTAGGCATTTCAAATAATTGAAATTTTAAAGAACTACTACCTGCATTCACACATAAAAACTTCATACATCTTCTCTCCTTTTTATAAACACTATATTATCAAACTACAAAAAAGATTTCAAGAAATAACCTAAGCAAAAAGAACAAGTTTATAAAACACATCAAAAAATATGTGCTAAGGGCACATATTTCATATTTTAATTTACAACTTTGCTACAAATTATTTGCTACTCTTTTTACTTCTTTTCTTATTATTCTTTTTAGCAGAATTAGATGAAGATGACAAAGTTTTAGAACGACTCATACCAGTTTCAACTAATCGTTTTGTAATTTCACCACCAACAATACCATTTTCTCTACTACTCGCATTTGCACCTAAATTTACCCCAAATTCATTTGCTATTTCATATTTCATCTTTTCAACAGAATTTTTAGAACCGGGTACTCTTACTTTCATAGAAACATTATGGTTCCTTTTTTTTGACATATATTTCACCTCCTATACAATTATAGGATGTAACTTTTTTAGAATTTAATACCTAATATTACAATAAATCTGAAAATTGATTGTCATTATCAAAAGTAATCTTAATTGTTTGAACAGTATCAATAGCATCTTGAATCATAGGACTATAATCAAATTTTTTTTCCTCATCAAGAGCAACATCAATACTAGGATTAATAATAGGATGTCTAGGAACAAAAACAGTACAACAATCTTCATATGGAATAATACTAATATCATAAGTTTCTATTTTTCTAGAAATTTTCATAATTTCTAGTTTATCAAAACAGGCCACAGGACGAATAACAGGTATATTAGTAACACTATTGATAACAGCCATACTAGATAAAGTTTGCGAAGCAACTTGACCAATACTTTCACCATTTACAATTACATATGCTCGATATTTTTTAGAAAGACCCTCCATAATTCGATACATCATTCTTCGCATAATTGTAATACAATAATCCTCACGACAGTTTTTATATATTTCTTCCTGTATAGGAGTAAAATTAACAACATGTAAACGAATAGAATCAGAGTATTCTGCTAATTTCTCAGCTAGCCTAATAACTTTATTACGAGCTTGAATACTTGTATGTGGCATAGCCTCAAAATAAACAGCATCCAAAATCATTCCTCTCTTCATTGCTAAATATCCAGCAACAGGAGAATCAATCCCACCAGATAACATTAATAAACCTCGAGGCTGGGTTCCAACAGGATATCCACCAATACCTTCATAACTGTTAAAATAAATAAAACTTTCTTTTGGCCGTATTTCTACTTTTAGCAATAAGTCAGGATTATGAACATCAACAGAGATATGAGAAATATTTTTAAATAACAGACCTGCCAAAACCTTATTATACTCCTGGCTATGAATAGGAAAAGATTTATCACTTCGTTTTGTATCAATCTTAAAAGTAGAAAATTTTTCATTTAAAGCAAGCTTCAAAACAGCATCTTGAATCTTCTCATCATTAGTATCAACAATAGTAGCAATATGATATGCATGAATTCCAAATGTTTTATCGATAACCTTTTTAATAGCATCAAAATCATTTTCTAAAAATTTGATATACATTCGCGCACGATCTTTATGAATTTCAACATCATAAATTGATAATTTAGATTTTATATTATTATATAAAGTATTGATAAAAAAATTACGGTTTCCCTTCTTTGTAGATAATTCCCCATACTTTATTAATATAACTCTATCCATAATATCACCACCCGCCATATTTTACCACAAAAAGAAAGAAAATAACAATACTAAGTTACTTTCTTTTTTGTACGATAAAAAAATTTAGAAATAACTCTGCATGAAGAAATATCATCAATAGAATAAACAGAAGTCTGATATTTTTTATTTATCTTATAAATAAAATAAGACTCATCAATATAAGAACTAAAAATTTCTTTTCCATTTTCATAACAATTATATAATAACCTTTCTTCGTAATTATCACCATTTTTATTAAAATTCCACTCAGTTACTTTATAAATATTTATCCTCTTTGAAGAAACATCAACATGATCAATTAATAAATCTCCACATTTTAAGGTTACATAAGCATTACTGTTAGAAAAAGAAACAAAAGACTCTGAAGTAGAGCAATAACCATCACCAACAGGATTTTTGATTTTATCTATAAATCCACCATCTATAACTTCCTGCAAATAAACAACATTAGAATTACTGAAACTAGAAATATTAGTTGAAACAATCTTGAAAAATACAACAGAACTTTTCCTCATAGTGTCAAATGTCAAATAAGATTTTGATTTAAGAATATTTAACAACAAAATAGAGGTAACCATCAACAACAAAAGAATTCCAATTATTATTTCAAAATGAAAAAATCCAAATCTATTTTTCATACATCATCATCAATTTTTTATAGATTTTTTCATCAATAGAAGAAGTGACTTTAATAGAAATATCTAGTGATTCTTTATAATTTCCCTTATAAAAAGCTCTTTCTGCCTCAACCAAAGCCCTATCAACATCATCATAAGTACTTCGATAACGATTAATAAAAACAATTGTCTTTTCCGCAAATTTTGCAGTTTTTATCATGTCCATAGTAGTATTATAAAGCTTCAATACCAAATCTCTAGCTGTATCTACCCGAGTATTTAATACTTTAATGACAATAGGTTTTCTTTCCAACTCTTTAATGACCTCATAAATTGCTTCATTTGCCTCATTCAACTGAACAAAATAATTATTTGCTATTACAGGTAACTTATAACTATGAATTTCATTTTTACAAATTTTTAAAAACTCTTGAATTTCCTGTAATTGCTCCCTAGCACGAAGTTCATCATCATACATATTACCTAAAGATTTTAACGCTTCATCAAAAGATTCCTCCATTAATGCCAAACGATTTGATAAAGTCTCAATCTCCTCATTTAACACAGAATAAGGACTAGATTTAGATTCTTCTTTAGCAAGCATCTTGCGATAATCATCATTAATAACAACAAGAGTCTTATTAACCTCATGTATTACCTCAACATCTTCATCTTTTAAATCATACATATTTTTAATATCCTCTAGCTGATCATATACCTCTTTCACTAAAGAATTAGTCTTTTCGAGCTTTTCATTAAAAGAATCTTTAATTTCACTATAAACTTTTCTAGATAATCTTTCTTTTTCAAAATCAAGAAATAAGGAATCATAATACTGAAGCATAGTCTTTAAATCAAACATACAACCTTCTAAATTTAAAATTTTTACTTTGTCTAATATTTGATTAATATTTTTTTTAGATTCCTTAATATTATAATCTATATTCAAATAATCAAGAACATAACCTTCATCAAGCATTTCTTTATTAAGCTGTTCCACTTCTTTCATACGGTTTGGAATAACCTGATTAGCCATTAACAACACATCTGGCAATTCCGTTATAATAATTTCCATATGATCGATCATTGTATCTAAAGCCTTACAAATCTGAACCACTTCAGTATACTCATTAGTCTCCATAACCTTTTCAAAATCTAAAAATCTTTTTTCAATGTTCTCCAATTGTAAACTAACAGCTTCTTGCATAAAATCATATAACTCTTTATGTTCTTGAAATTCTCTATTTAAAGTACGATATTTCGACTTTAATTTAATAACAATAGACCTATATTTTTCCTCGCTCAAAGTAATATCTTTTATCTCATCCAACAGATGTTCTGCCGCTTCTCGAACTTTATAAATTTCTATTTCAGCACTTGCAATTCGATAACCGCAAGATTTATAGTCTCTTTTTTCAACATAAATATCTAAATCAATAAGCATATCATCAATAAGCGTTAATCGCTTTTCACGTATCTCATCAAATTTTTCCTGCCATTTATTATATTTTTCTTCCATTTTATCATTTTTAATAATTGGCTCTACTTTAGACAACTCTACCAAAACCGGTGTAGATGCAACCATATTACGCTGAATTTCCAAATTTTTAACCTTACCACGATAATAGTTTATTTCAGCTTTTTTTACAAAATGAAGTATTACAATAACAATTATAAATGCAATAACAATAGCAGACCCAATAATAAGAAACTGTCCTTGCATACACTCACCTCTATCCTTATTTATTATTCTAACATATTTCGACTTCTTTTTTCTACTTTTTAAGAAAATATTATTCTTTTTAGCAATAAATAAGTTATTTCTTGACAGGAAAACATTTATGGAATATAATTAAAAATGCAAATTCCTTGAAACAGCAAATTTAGAATATTTTAATGTGTTTTCATAAGGAAAGTAGCTATCGCTGTTGACGTGAAAGAAAAACTCCCTAAAATATGGCTAAATTTTCAAGATTTGTAACAAAAAAAGAAAGGAGATTAATATGGCAAGATATACAGGACCAAGCTATAAAAAAGCTCGTCGCGTTGGTTTTTCAATTAGCGAAACAGGAAAAGAATTAGCTCGTCGTCCATATGGGCCAGGACAACACGGACAAGATCGTAAAGGAAAAGCATCTGACTATGGAACTCAATTAAAAGAAAAACAAAAAGTTCGTTTTATGTATGGGGTAAATGAAAGACAATTCAAAAAAACTTTTAATGAAGCTGCAAAAATGACAGGTATCCACGGTACAAACTTTTTAAGATTACTAGAATCTAGATTAGACAATTTAGTTTTTAGAATTGGTTTTTCAACAACTCGCCGTGGAGCTAGACAATTAGTAAACCATGGGCATATTACTGTAAATGGACGCAAAGTAGACATTCCATCATACAGAGTCAAACCAGGAGATACTATTTCATTAAAAGAAGACGATAAAAACTTAAAAGTAGTTAATGATTCTTTAGCAAAAATATCAAAAAGAGTTGAATTCATCACTTTTGATGAAGGCAAAAAAGAAGCAACTTATGTTAGATTACCAGAAAGAAATGAATTAAATGCTGATATTAATGAATCACTAATTGTTGAATTCTATAATAAATAGAATATGTAAATACTCACTAGTAACCTAGTGAGTATTTTTTATTAAGATTCAACATCTAAAACTTTCAAAGCTTCACTATAACGAATAAATTTACTGAGATAAACATCATCATAAGAAGAATATCCAACAACTAAATATTCCCCGTCATTATCAATAACATCAGTAAAAATATCATCTCTATCATGCTCATAAGTAACAACATTGATTTTCTCTAAATTCATTTTATATTTTCCAATAATACCATCAGAATGAAATCTGCTAATCTCCAGATTTGAAAAATCACTTTCATTAGAAACCATTCCAATGGCTATAAGATAATCTTGATTATCCACCATCAATTTATTATACCGAGTTCCCCTTTCACTCTCAAAAAGAACTTCATCAAGATAAAAGCAATCCATATCATACATAACAACCATAGCAGAAAAATGATTATTTATATTCTTAGAACCACTAACATAAATTTTACCATCAAAAAAAGCAACACTACTAAACCCAAAATCATCGACATCTTCATATCGACCGCATTCAATTATATTACCACCTATATCATATTTACACAAAATTCCAATATGATTTTCATCAACACCAACAGTATAAATATAATTATCAACTACCAACAAATCACTAAACTTCGCAAATTTGTTACTGCCATACATTTTTGTCCACAAAAGATTTCCTTCTTTATCATATTTAGCAAGAATTGCACCACCTTCTTTTTTATCAACCGTCGTATTTTGATAAATGCTTTGTCCTGTAACTAAATATCCATCATCAACATTTTTAATATTAGTAAATTTTGAATTATCTAAAACCTGAAAATCTTTTTGAAAAATAATATTACCATTCAGATCATATTTTACGATTAAAGCCCGCCTTCGAGAGTCTTTATGTTCTTTTATAGTTTTTTCATAACTTCCAACTGCAACGATATTATCCTGATCAAAAGATACTCCAAAAAAAGCACTATTATAGCCAATATTATAAAGAAACTCTTTTTTCTTTTCACGTTTTTTATTATATGTTGAAACCCGTGCCTTCTCATAATGCTTAACATTACTATTGTTACTTCCAACAGTCACATAATAATTAGAGTTTTTATCAACTGCATTAATACTATCAAAATATAAATATTTTGTATTATTTAAAAACAAAGAATAAAAAATATGTCCTATTTCTATCAATATAAATAAAAAACAAACAAATTCAAAAATCTTTATTTTTTTTAATAACTTATATCCCATAAAAGACCTCCCTAAATAAATTGTAACAGAAGAGTTTTTCTTTTTCCACAAGCAAAAAGAAAATAAGAAAAATTCTTACTTTCTAGTTGTAAACTCCTATAAAATATTTTTTCTTACCACGACGAATAACAACATACTTTTTATCAATACATTTATCTTTAGTAAGAACATATTCTAAATCTATAATTCTTTCCCCATTCAAAGTAATAGAACCATTATTAACAAACTCACGTGCTTCTCGTTTACTAGAACAAATATTACCATCTACTAATAAATCTACAATATTTAAATTGCGTGATATTTTAAATGGAGTAAGTCCTTTAAAAGCTATTTCAATATCTTTACTATTAAATGTGCTAATATTTCCACTAAATAAACTTTCACTAATTTTAATAGCTTCTAAATAACTATCTTCTCCATGTAAATCTGTAATAATTTCACGTGCTAAAGCTTTATGAGCAATACGTCTTTCAGGACAAGCCAAATTATCTTTTTCAATTTTTTCTATTTCTTCACGACTTAAAAAAGTTAATTTTTTTAGATAATCAATAATCATAGAATCATCAAGATTAATTAAATATTGATATAATTCATAAGAAGATGTCTTATTCTCGTCTAACCATAAAGCATTTCCTTCCGTTTTTCCAAATTTCTTACCAGAAGCATCGACAACTAAGGGCATAACCATTCCATAAACTTCTTTATCTAACTTTTTTCTAATTAATTCAATCCCTGATGTAATATTGCCCCATTGATCACTTCCTGCCACTTGCAATTCACAATCATATTTTTTATACAAATAATAAAAATCCATTGCTTGCAATAACATATAAGAAAATTCAGCAAAAGTAATTCCAACATCCATCCTAGACTTTACATGATCTTTAGCAAGCATATAATTTACATTAAAATACTTACCATAATCTCTTAAAAAATCACAAATATTAATATCTTTAGTCCAATCCCAGTTATTAACAACTTCAAATCCAAATATTTTCTTTGCTTGAGCTGTTAATCCTTTAATATTCTTTTCAACTTCTTCTTTACTAATAATAGGTCTTTCAGACGTAGGTTTTGGATCACCAATTAACCCAGTTGCCCCACCAACAAGCAAAATAGGATGGTGCCCAGCCTTAGCTAATCTCTTAGAAATTAAAAAAGAAGAATAATGTCCAATATGCATAGAATCAGCAGTAGGATCAGTTCCTATATAAAACGTCATTCCACCTTTATTTAATTTTTCAATCAATTCTGGAGAACTAATTTCTTGTATAAGTCCTCTCCATTCTAAATCTTCAAATAATGTCATTTTCTTTCCTCCTCTAATTTTAGCATTCTAATTTCATCTAAATTATACCCATAATCAGCATAAATCTTATTAATATCCTTTGTAGTATAATCTTTCTTAGCAAAACCCAACTCTGCTAGCACCTTATAAACAGCAGCTTCCGTCCTTCCCTCAATTTCTAAATATGTAGGTATCATTGGCCAATAATCAATATCTAACTCAACATCTTTTAAAACATATTGAATGCGCCTATTTTCTTGATAACTTCGTGCCTCATATCCCAATTCATTTAACATCAAATTGCATTTCTCAAAATTGTCAACTTCTACCTCTAGCTCTTGAGTCCCATCTATTTCTGAAGAAACTAAATTTTTAATAGTTAAAGTAGTTTTCTTCCCATTTGTACGTAAACGAATCCACTTGCCATCAACTTTAGGAATAAAATCATATACATATCTTCTTTGTAGGCAATCCCATTCCTTATGTGCATTCAACTTTTCTAATTTATCAATCAATTCTAAAACGTTTACATTCAAAACTCGAACTTCATATTCTGTATGCATAAAATACCTCCAACAAAAAACCGCATTTCCAACCCAATAAGGACGAAAACCGCGGTACCACCTTAATTCATGTAAAACATGCTCTCTTTAACCTTAACGCGGACAAACGATTTTTTTCAAAGTATGTAATTCATAAAATATCTTCTCTGTCTTCCACCAACCAACAGCTCTCTATTTAATAACAATATTTTACTACTATGTACTCATCAACAAAAAATATACTTATATACTAATCATATTCAAACAAAAAGTCAAGTTATCTTTCAGTATCTTTATTTTCTAACCTCTTTAATACATCTTTAGAAACATTTATAACACTTTCTAAAACTGCCTCAGCACTTTTTCGAATAGCTGGAGTTCCCTTTTCTTTAGCTAAATCAACTAAATCTTGAGCTTTTTTCTTTAGCTTATTTCCCTTTTCTTTAGCAAATCCTGCAACTTTTTCCTTATCTAAGTCTGCCAATTCGTCCTTAATTTCTTGAATTTTTTCACTAAGATCATTCTTAATTTCCTCACTGTCAATATTCTTTAATTGATTAACAAATTCATCAATTTTTTTCTTTAAAGCCTCTCTCGTCTCACTTCCCTTATTAGGTGCAAACAAAAGACCAAGTCCAGCTCCCAATAAAGCTCCTGCAAAAAATTTTCCCATTCCTCTTTTTTTATTCATAATTATCCTCCTCTTTCTTTGCTTTCTTATTAAATAATTTTGACAATACAGATGAAACACTAAAAGCCATTGTATTACTTATATTAGCAACACCATTTACAGCTTTACTTAAAACAGAAAATGCATTATCAAAAGAACTTACTTTTTCAGACACATTATCAACAATATGATCAACTTTATCTAAAATATTAATCAGTTTAACGCCAACAACTATAAAAACAACCATTAATACTATTCCTGATATAGATAGTAAAACAGATAAAAGTGTTCCCGTTTCCACAATACTCTTCCTCCTTTTTAATCATTTTCTTGATACATAGAATCAATCAAATCAAACAAATTATCATTATCCTCAGAAGAATTATTTTCTTTAGATTGTCCAGATTCTTCTTTAACTTCTATGGTCTTTTTTTCTTTTACAACATTCTTATTTTCCTTGTCAGCTTCCATAATATCCTTTTCTAAAGGATTTGTTTCTTTATCAAGTTTTTTTGGTTGATGAACAGAAGATTGATTCTTACTAACATCAACATAATCAACATTATACTCTAGTCCCAAATCTTGAAAATACTCTAAAGCGTCTCCCACAGTAAGTTCTTTTACTTCAGGCTTTTTATGATCACTCAAATCAACTAATAAATTGTCGTCATCTTCCACCTCAAACTTAGTGTCTTCTTCAGTATCAACTTCATCATGTTTAACAACAACTTTACTACCATAAGCCTTATTTCGAATATCATCAACACTAACATTACTTCTAGTATAATTACTTGTAATGCGCACTTCTTTTTTCTCTTTTACATCCTCTTTTTTATAATTCTTGTCTAAAATACCATATATAGGAGAAATTATAGGACTAGGTTTAAAGTAAACTTTTTCTTCCTTTTTTTCGTAGGTACCATATTCATGAACAGGAACGTTATAAGACTTATCTCTTCCGTAAGGTTTACTTTCATGTTGATAAGAAGAAAACTCATTAGAAGGATTAGAATATGATTGATTTGACAACTCTTCCTGATAATAGTCATCATGTTGCTCCTCATAAAGACTTCTTCGAGAAACTCTGCTCTGTTCATTAAAACTTGTCTTTTCTTCAAAATCTCGCAATATTTCAGGTTCTTCTTGAAAATCATCCTCCACTTTAAAATCATTATCATCCATAATTTTAAAATCGTCATGCTTTTCCTCTTTTAAATATCCTGTTTTAGGTCTTATTTCAAAATCTTCATCCCTTAATTCTTCTTCCTGTAATTCTTCAACCTTTGCTTCTTTAGCTCCCGGTAAAACAATCTTTTTTGCAATCGGCTTTTCTTCCTTCTTTTCATGTTTCTCTTTTTTTGTTTTCTTTTCTTTTTTAGGAGGTTCCTCCACTTCAACATATTCAACTTCAAAAAGAGCATTTTTTATCTTATCAAACACACCCATGAGTTCACCTCTTTTACCTTAATTATCTAAATCAATTTTTTCATCTTCCAAATCTTTTTTATATAAATCTGTTTCTTCTCTTTCCACCACATCTAAAAAATCTTCTTCAGAAGAATCAGCCTTAAATAAAGTGTAATCCTCTTCTTTATAATCTAATATATTATCACCAATTAAACTTTCAAGAACAACATTATTAAATTGAACAGTTCGTAAAATGGAACACATATTAACAATAACATTCATTAAATCTTTTTTATTAACATAAGCTTCTATCTTAACATAATTATAAACAAACTGAATAAAATACTTTGAATTAACCTCATCAATCTGCAAATAGCCAGTTTTTTTATTACTATCTATTCTTTTAGAAAAATAGGCATTTTTTTCTTTATCATAAACATTTTCAACTTTATGGTAATAACTGATTGCATCAACATATAAATAATAGCGATTATTCTTCTCATCTTTCAAAATAGCATTATACTCATCACGGTTTAAAAATTGAATACCCTTTGGCAAATAATACTTGTAACCCTCATAAAAAACATTATATATTTTTACTTTTTTAGACAAGAGCATATCAACATTTTTATCCACATCGTTACAATCTATTTTTTCAATACTACAACCCGTTATAAAAATAATAATAGAGAGCAAAACAATTAATTTCTTCATATTTCACCTACTCTTATAACATTATATCATTTTTTTTGGTTTTTGAAAATTATTTTATATCTATTTACTACATTAGACATTCTTTTTAGTACATAGTAAATAATAAATTGGTAAACCTTCTCTTGAAAATTTATCTTCATATTCTGTTGTAATTGTAGGCTTTCTATCATGATGAAAATCAAACGAAATATCATTTAAGATATAGCCATTTTGACTAAAAGAAATGAGTGAATACTGATATAGTTGAAGATTATCTGTTCTCATTTCAATAATCATCATATCACAAAATACTTTTTCATACTTTTCCAAAAAAACCGTACTAGATAAACGTCTTAAATGATGTCTTTTCTTTGGCCAAGGATCGGAAAAATTTAAATAAAGATGACTTATTTCATGATCAAAAATATCGTCAATAAAAAGCGCATCTGCTTGAATTATTTTTAAATTATCCAATTTTTCAACAATATTCTTCAAGCATTTAGCTATAATACTATCACTTTTTTCAACACCTACAAAATTAATATTAGGATACTTTTCAGCATTTTCAATAATAAATTTTCCTTTCCCCATACCAATTTCAACAAAGATAGGATTATCATTTTTAAATAGTTTTTTCCACTTTCCACGATTTTCCTTTGCTTCAAACAAAGAAATAAAATAAGATGAAGACTGAAGAATCTCTTCCTTATTTTTAACATTTCGAAGCCGCATAAAATCACCTATTACTTATTCTATCACATATTGCCCACTTTTGCATAAAATAAATAAGAAAGAAATAAAGTTGGTGATAAAATGAATCTTTATCCATTTCAAATTCCGATAATAAATCAAAATGATTACTACTTCATTTTAAAAGAATTAGAGGAAATTAAAAAACAAATTAAAAATTTAGAAGAACAAATAGATAAAAAAAACAACACAAATAGCAATTATTTAAAAAAAGATGACAATTATTATATGATTTAAAAGAAAAATATGCTCATTTTCCAAAAGCATATGATATACTAATAGATAAGGAAAGTGAGGCAACAAAATGTTAGAACTAAATACTATAGACAAAGAAAAATTTGACTCATTTGTAAGAAATCATAAAACAAAATCACATTTTTTACAATCAGTTTCTTGGGGAGAATTTGCCAAAGTCAAAAAAAATTTAACCCCTTATTATCTAGGACTAACCAATGAAAAAGGAGAAATCTTAGGAGCAACCCTCTTACTTGAAAAAAAGCTCCCACTAAATTTCTGCTACTTTTATGCACCTCGAGGCTTTGTAATAGATTATAATAACAAGCACTTAACACAAAGTATGACAGAAAAAATAATAGAGTTTGCCAAAAAGAAAAAAGCTATCTTTGTAAAGATTGATCCAGATATTGTAAAAACATCGATAAACTATAAAAATGAGAAGCAAGACAATAATGATTTTGATGAAATATTTACTACTTTAAAATCATGTGGCTTTAAACACTTGGGCTTCACCAAAAACTTTGAAACAATGCAGCCAAGATATACGTTTCGCATTGATTTAAATCAATCGCTAGAAGAAATAGAAAACCATTTTTCAAAAACGACCAAACAAAGAATAGCAAAAAGCATAAAACTAGATACTGAAGTGATAATTGGTACAAAAAACGATATTCATGAATTTTACCATTTAATGACACTAACTGAAAATAGAAAAGACTTTGTATCATATAACGAAGACTATTACGAAACTTTATATGAAATATTTAATGGAAATAAAAACAGTAAAGCCACCTTGTTCTTGGGAAAAGTACATATAAACAAAACCATAAAAGCTCTTGAAAAAAACTTAAAAGATATTAACAATCAAATTTCTATTTTACCAATAGACAATTTAAGCAAAAGTGCTAAAACCAAACTAGCTGAATTAACAAAACAAAAAGAAAATACGATAAATGAAATTGAAAAATACAAAGAATATAAAAAACAGTATGGCTTAGATTTAACCCTTAGTGCCCACATGATAATTGAATATGGTGATAAAGCATGGGTTCTATATGCAGGAAACCACAATATTTTAAGTGAAACTTACGTTAACTATAACACCTATTTTGAGCATATTAAATATTGTAAACAAAAAGGCATAAAAATTTATGATCAGTTTGGTACAATAGGCGATTTATCTAAAGAAAATCCTAGATTAGGATTACATGAATTTAAGAAAAAGTTTGGTGGAGATTATATTGAATTTATTGGAGAATGGGACTATATAATAAATTATCCTATGTATTTTATTTTTACAAAATTAGTTCCAATTTATCGTAAAATAATAAAGCAAAAAAGCAAAAAGGAGTTAAAACATGAAATTAGTAAATCTGAATAAAGAAGAATTTAAAAGATTTGCAGATAATCACGACCAAATTACTTTCCATCAAACAGAAGAATGGGCCAACTTAAAAAGACATACTGGATGGAAAGCCTACTATGTAGGGCTAAAAGAAAACCAAAAAATCATCGCTGCTGCCCTTCTTTTAGCAAAGGAAATACCAGTTATAAGAAAAAAAATGTTTTATTCTCCTAGAGGATTTCTAATTGATTATACTAATAAGGAAGTCTTAGAAACATTTACAAAGGAAATAAAACGATTTATAAAAAAAGAAAGAGGAATATTCATAAAAATTGACCCTTACGTAGAATATCAAGAAAGAGATAATAATGGAGATATTGTGGATAATGGCTACAATAACAAAGTAGTAATAGAAAATCTAAAAAAATTAGGATACAAGTTTTTTGGATTTAATATTATGCAAGATACACTACAACCTAGATGGATGCACGTGATTGAAATCAATGGGAAAAGCGAAGAAGAAATCCAAAAAGAGATGGAATCAAAAACTAGACAAATATTGCGAAAAAATGAGAAAGCCGGCATTAAAACAAGAGAAATAAAGAAAGACGAATTACCTCTATTTAAAAGTATTATGGAACATACAGGAGATAGAAGGGATTTTATTGATCGCCCACTATCCTATTATGAAGCAATGTGGGACACACTAGAACCAAGTGGAATTTTAAAAATACTGATTGCCGAAATAGATTTTAATGAATATGAAATCAATACCAAAAATGAATTAGAAGCAACACAAAAGAATTTAGAAGACAGAATATATAAACATGACAATCAAATATTAAAAATGAATGAAAAAAAATATATATCAACAAATAAACAAGACCAAGATTCTATTGAAAGATTAAAAAAGCAAATAAAAAAAATAAAAGCGTATAAAGAAGAATTTGGAGATAGAAAAGTTTTAGGAACAATTTTATTTTTAATATATGGAAATGAAGTATTGTCCCTTTTTGGAGGAACAGATGATAACCTATTACAATTTCAATCAGCATATACAGTTCATTACGCAGGAATAAAATATGCAATAGAGCATGGATATAAGAGATATAATTTCTATGGAATAACAGGAGACTTTACAAGCAAAAACCCACTATATGGATTATATCTATTTAAAAAAAGTTTTGGAGGACATGTTGTAGAATTAATAGGAGAGTATGATTTAATAGTTTCAAAATTTTGGTATAATTTATATAAATTAACCTTTAAAATATATCACAAGCTCAAAAATAAAAAATAGTACAGAATACTATTTTTTTTAATTAAACATCATATTGAGTTAAATTATATCTATTGATTGCATTATGCAAATTATCAGCATATTTAGCATCTTCCGCATAATGTTTTACACCTTCAATTGCCCCATCAACTGATGAACCTTTTAATTCTGGTCGATAACCAACCATCAAACCTAAATAATCCTCAACACAATCCTCAACGCAATCATAAGCACGCATAGAATCAACTCTAGGTGCTTCAAAATAAGCCCCACCAGAGACGCTTCCAGTAGCATGTTTGGGATTGCTAGCCCATTTTGGAATGGATACTGAATCATTTCTTGTTCCATCTTTAGCTACAACATAATCGCGAGATCCAAACATTTCAGAATTAACATTCAAAATATTATTATTATCATTTAACCAACTACCACTCTTATCCCATCCAGATTCTTGTATAATTTGCGCTAACATAACAGACTTAGGAAAACCATATTTCTTACAATAAGGATCAACAACACTAGACATCTTATCAAGAAATTCCTTTTGTGCCGTCTTATCTCCATTATTAGCTCGATCTCCCAAATCATGAAGATCAGAAGCCTGAGTATTACCAGATTTAGTAGAAGTAGTCGTACTACCTGCTGATTTAAATTCTTTCACAGCTTGATTAACAGAAGTTTTATACTCATCACTTGCAGAAGATAAGAAACTAGCTGTATCATTAAAAGCTCCTTTCATGCTAGAAATTTTTGCTGAGATTTTACCAAACTCATCTTTACAAGAGTCAGCAATAGGTCCCATAAAAATAGACCCACTACTTAATTGTGACTGACATGCTTTAATATCAGATTCTGCTGTATCTATCGCATTATTTGCAGTACTAACATTTTCGATTGCATTACTAAAATCTCCAAAACTTGAAAAACCATGTGCTTCACTCATATAATCACATCCTACATTATAATAATTGTACTAAAAAAATAGTAAAAAGTCCACCTAAACATTTTAAAATCTTAAAACAAAAAAAATTCAACTTTGATGATAATAACACCAATTGAATTTTTTGCTTTATAAATACCAACTAATAAAATTATCCAGCATTTTGAACAACAGCTGTTGCTGCATCCTCAGCTTCTTCATCAGTAGCAACAACTGAAAGAATATGGTCAGTATCTGCATTCATTCTATTATAAAAAGCAGGATACTGTGCTTTTATTTCTCCATACATATCTTGAACTTGTCTAGAGCCCTCACCTTGCCAATCTTCAGCCAACTTATTCATTGTAGAAGTCATTTTATTAAAAATAGCATTTACTCTTTGAGCATTGTCCTTTATTTTTTTTGCCAAATCTCTTGCTGCTTCATAATCGCTTACATCAAATTCTGTTTCCATATTAAACCTCCTCAACTCCTAATTTGGCAGCATTACTTTTATTAGTTCCCTCTGCATCTGAAAGAATACCAGAAGCAGTTTGCAATGCAAGTCCCTTTTCGTTTAATAATTGTTGAAAATCAGTTATCTTTTTCATTTCTACTTCAAAAACATCTGAAAAAGATATAGCTGAAGCACCATGCCAAATATCCATTAAAGCATTCTTGTTTGCTCGAAAGCTATTTAATTCTGCTAACAATTCATCAGCATATTTTACCATATAATTTCCATCAGACCTTATTTCTTCTGGACTTGCAAACAATCCATTTGTATATTGACTCATACGTCTTATTCCTCCTATCTTTTATTTAATTATATAACACTCATTTAAACTTTAACAACAAAAATTACAAAACTTTACACATTTAAATACTTAAACCTGATAATTCACCCTCTAAACTTTCAATACTATCAGCTGCTGATTTTACAAACTCCCCTAAAGAATTAATATATTGTGCATTAGCTAAAGATGCCTCGACCTGAGCAGAATTAGATCCTTGAAAAGCAACACTTGCATCACCACTCCATGATGATAGCGAACTTTCAATATCAGAAGAATAAGTATTAATTGCTGATGAAAGCTGACTTGCTATTTGACACAACTTTTCACCATTTGCTCTTACTTGAGCAAAATCACAAACATATTTTGCCACCTTAAATCTCCACTCCTTCCTGTTCATTTGTCAATTCTTTAACATTTGAAACATCTTCAACCTTGTTACTAATAATAGATGAAATATTTTTAGTATCACCACTAACACTTTTTGCAGCTGAAGAAAGATTTCGTATATCATAGACACTACCACAGTTTTCAATAATAGAATTATTTTCAATTAATTTATCACAAATTTCAGATCTTCTCAAAGTTTTACTGTTTTGATCAACAAGGAAATAAAGCTTGTCAGCATTACTCTTCTCATGAGTACTTACTCCTATAACCCCATGAACAACAGTACCATCTTTTTGTTTAAATTCAATGACATCTCCTACTTGTCCAACAGAAGAGTCACAAGCAATCACAAAAGAATCTCCAATTGTAGCATAGCCTTCTTTATAATCAAATTTACTATCTGTAAATAAAGCCTTAGATTCCGTAGTAAGTTCTTTATCTATAACAGCATACCCAGTAGAACTAATTTTAGTATCTACAACACCAACACGGTTTTTAACGTCTTCTTCTTCCGCTTTTTCACTCACAGGAACCATTGGAGCAATAGCTGGAACTACACCAGTAGCTAATCCAACTGGGGGAGCATATCCACCTCCGCCACCTGAGCTACCATTTGAGCCGCCACCCGAGCTACCACGTGAACCACCACCTGAGCTACCATTTGAGCCGCTACCTGAGCTACCATTTGAACCGCTACCTGAGCTACCATTTGAACCGCCACCTGAGCTACCATTTGAGCCACCACCTGAGCTACCATTTGAGCCACCAGGAGTAAATTTCATACTATTTTGAAGATTAGTATGAGAACTACTTACTGTCTCAAGAAGATTTGCAGTATTTTCCATTTTAACTGCACAAGCTTCAATGTTACTAGCAATAACACTTTTAGCAGAATCAAAATTAAAACCATCCTCACAACTAGTATCATAACCACTAACATTACTAGAAATAGATCTTACTTGAGAAGCTAATGACTGTACAGAACTAGAAGCCGAATCAAGAGCACTTGTTTCTAAAGAAAATAAAGACATATAATAGTCCTCCTATCCAAAATATTTATTATTTTGGGCTATATACCCAACCGCTTTTTGTTTGAGAAGCAACCAAATCCAAGTTCCACCAATGACAATTATCTTTATGCCCGGGATCTGCAACTAACACCTCATTTGTTTCTGAATTATATCCTCTAGCAACAATAAAATGACCATTACTTGTAAAATCCCCTGGACCCACATTAAGAATAACTAAATTCCCTTGACTTAAGGCTGTTGAAACATTTTGACTAGTAACATTTTCCACACTTTCACAAGGAACTCCCATTGCTTCACTATAAGCAGTAAAAAATTCATGATCAGTACCAGAAGAATCATGATAGCCATTCTCAGCACTCCAGTCAGCAGCTTCATTAGGTGTAACATTTTTTCCAAAAGAAGCCATAACCATAGCCGCTGCACAAGGCCCACACCCAGATTTTCCCATAGTATTACTTCCACCAGCACTATATTTATAATCAGCCCAACCAGCGCCTTGATTATAATAAACAAAATTATTATCATCTGCCCAATTCTTAATAGCAGAATTTAGGCTAGTACCAAAAGCCGATAAATTAGAAGTAGAGATAGATGATACATCCAACTTTTCACTAGAAGCTTCCTGCAGCGAAGCTTGAATCTGAACTTTCTTTTCTTCCATTATTTTAGTATATTTATCAATTTCAGTTTTAAGACGATTCATATCACTTTTAGCTCTACTCATACCAGCAGAGTCATTACAGCTGGCAGCTCGATTATAATAGTCAGCAGCTTTTGCATAATTGCTTTGGGCAATTTTCAAATTATCTTTTGCACTCTTATATTCCAAATACAAATCACATGCCTTAGCAAAAGAATTCATCTGCTGAGTAATAGTAGTAGAAAAACTACTAGAAAAATCAGCTACTTGAGATTTAAAATTATTATACGAGTCTCCTTGCCAAGCAGCAGACAGTCCACTAATAGAAGAATCAAAATTAGAGAAAGAAGACATAAAAGACATCGAATCACTATTTACCATCCCACTCGATACCATAAATACCTCCTTGCTACCATCCTATAAAAAATTATATCATCAAATCACTAAATATACAATTCTATTTTTTACAAAAAAGTAGTTTAGTTATGTATAATTACAGTAAAAAAGAATATAAAAAGAAAAAAAACTTTAAAAATAAAACATAAAAAGGATTACTAAGCAAAACAAATATACACACTTACGATAATTTTTTAAAAAATATTTTCTTTCTTATTCTATCTAAAACTTTTTTTCCAAAAACTTTCTCTGTAAGTCCACACAAAGTAGAAGAACCAAAATAAGCAAACATCCCTACAATTCCATATATTATAATAATCCAAACGTTATGAACCCGAACTTTAGAATAAAAAGGGAGAAAAAACTTAACAACAACTAAACAAACAACCATAAAAATAGAACAGCACATAACATCAATAAAATTTTTTATAACGGACTCAAAAGAAATAGAGTATTTTTTTTGAAAAACAATTAAACAAATTATAAAAGATACAAAATAACCAATAATAGTAGCTGTAATAGCCCCATAATAAGCAGGAAATCTCATGTGAACAAAAGCAAGTAAAAATTTATTATTAAAAAAAACTTTTAATAAAACACCAACAGACAAACTAAAAAACACAGCCTTAAAATCTTTTAGAGTTTGTAAGACAATAACAACAAATGAGAAAAGTCCAACAAATAATCCAATAAAAATATAATAAGATAATATATTAGGACCATAAACACTATTCCCATAAAACAAAATCCAAATAGGTTTAGCAAGAAAACTAATTCCCAAAGTAAGCGGAATTGTTAAATATAACAAAATATTTAACCCTTGAATGATTTTTTTGTGAATTTGTTTTCTTTCTTCTTTAACCATACATTCAGTAAGATTAGGAATTAAGCTAACAATAATGCCTGATGAAATTGCCAAAATAATCATGTTAAATTTTTGTGCCCACGTAGAAAAAATAGAATAAATTGTCTCGGCGTCCCCAGGAGAAAAAGATGCCTTTTTTACTAAAAATTTTACAAGAGTAACCATATCAGTATAACCATAAAAAGACTTAAATAAATCTATAAAAACAAAAGGAATAGCATAATAAAATATTTTTTTTATAATGACTTTATTTACAATAATTGGTTCATTCACTGAATAATAAGACGCTTGAAACTTCTTTTCATTTTTTGATTTTTTTAAAAACAAATAAGCATACGAGCATAAAGCTCCAACGGTTGCTCCAAACAAAGCAACAGCAACACAATTGGTCAAATCAAAATGAAAGACTTTTAAAAAAAGAAAACTACCAAAGATAATCACTAAAACTCTTATAAATTGCTCTAATACCTGTGAAAGAGATGAAGGTCCAAAAAAACGATGTCCTTCAAAATATCCTCTATAAACACTAAGTAGTGGTACAATTAAAATTGCAATGCCAATAACCCGAATAACAAAAGTAATATCTTGAACTGTATTTCCTCCAACAACATCTCCTAAAATTATCTTTGCTAAAAAGGGCGCAAAAAAGAACACAAAAGCAAAACAAGAAACACCTAATATTACAGCAACTCTTTTGCCTAAAACAAGTGTTTGAGCTTTAGCTTTTTGAAATCCTAAAGCTTTATACTCTGAAACAACCTTGCTAACTGCCAGGGGAATTCCCGCAGTAGATAAAGATAATAACCCATTATAAATAGTATAAGCATACCCATAAAGAGCTCCACCTTTTTCACCAATAATTGCATGAAATGGAACAACGTACAAAGCCCCTAAGACCTTAGACAAAACAATGCCAATAGTTGTAATAAAAGTGCCCGTTAAAAATGTTGATTTTTTCATAATAATATTCTTTTTCATAGTGCCTCCAATATTATTATACAAAAAAACAATATCACATAAAAGTAATTTATAAATTTATCGTTACTTTTCTTCATAAACAATCATAGCCGAAAAACAAAATATTTGTTCCTCACTAAAAATACCAACACCAACTTGATACTTTATATCAACAATTTCAATATCATTACTATCTATAAATTGATTAATATCTTCCTCCAAATCTTTCTCATCCTCATCATCAAATATTTTTACTTTCACACAATCACCAAAAAAATACTAATACTTTTTGTTTAAAAAAAATGTAGAAAAAAGCTCTCTGTACTTTTCAAAAAACAGACAAAATATGATAAAACAAAAAAATATATGCCTCTGAAAGTTTTATAACAGATAATCTATCTTCCTCAGAAAATATGGTTAAAAGTTGCAGCAAACTAGAAGAATTGATAAAATAAATCAAAAAGAATGTTTTACAGAAATAGAATAACAAAAAAAGGACAAATTTTCATTTACCCTTAATTTTTTATTTTACAACAATATTAACAATTTTACCTTTAATAATAATTATTTTAACAATTTCATGCCCCTCAATATGTTTTAAAACATTATCACATTCCATTGCCTTATCTTTAATTATTTGTTCATCATCATCGATAGAAATAGTAATTGTTCCACGTACTTTACCATTAACTTGAACTGCAATTTCTTTTGTATGTTCTACTATCTTTTCTTCATCATACTTAGGCCATTCACTTTCACAAATTGGTTTATAACCTATTGCTTCATTTAATTCTTCCGTAATATGAGGAGCCATTGGATTTAATAAAACTAGCAACAAATGATAATCATCTTTAGTAATTGATTCTAAATCATCATAAGCATTTACTAAAATCATTAAACTAGAAATAGCTGTATTGTATCCCATATGTGTGATATCATATTCTATCTTCATAATGGTTTTATTTTGTAAAACTTCTAAAGATTCCGTAAAACCTTTTTTATCATTCAATTTATCTTTTAAACGAATTACTTTATCTAAAAATCTACGACATCCTCGTAAAGAATCAGTACTCCAAGGAGCATCCATCTGATAGTCACCCATAAACATCTCATAGATTCTTAATGTATCAGCACCATATTCATGAATAATATCATCTGGATTAATAACATTACCTTTAGACTTACTCATTTTCTGATTATCACTACCAAGAACCATACCATGACTAACTCTAGTCCAAATCATTTCTTTAGAAGGAACTAAACCAATATTATATAAAAATTGCACCCAAAATCTTGCATATAACAAATGTCTTGCGGTATGTTCCATACCACCATTATACCAATCAACACGATTCCAATATTTCATTTTATCCATTGAAGCAAATTCCTTATCATTATGCGCATCCATAAAACGTAAAAAATACCAAGAAGATCCTGCCCAGTTAGGCATTGTATCTGTTTCTCTTTTTGCAGCACCTCCGCATTTTGGACACTTACAATTTACCCAATCAGTAATATTTGCAAGAGGACTTTCACCATCTTCTGTTGGTTCATATTCAGCAACATCTGGAAGCAGTAATGGTAAATCCTCTTCATTCATAGGTACCCAACCACATTTTGGGCAATTAATCATTGGAATTGGCTCTCCCCAAAATCTTTGCCTTGAAAAAACCCAATCTCTCATCCTATAATTAATTTTCTTTTTTCCACAATGATTATCTTCTAAAAATTGAATCATTTTATTAATAGCTTCTTCTTTATTCATACCATTAAGAAATCCAGAATTAATATGAATACCATCTCCTACCATTGCACCAGGATTCATGGCATATTCATAAGTTCTATGATGTAAAGCATCTTTAACTTCATCAATTTGCTTTTTAGATACCCATTCTACATCAAATATTTCATCATCATCCAAACGTTGATCCCTACGCTTATCAGACTTTAACTTAAAATAAAAACCCGTAGACTCAGTATTATAATACTTACCCTTAGAAAATGCATAATAATGGTGAAAGATCTTTGGTAATTCACTAACAAATTCTAAATCATAATAACCAGTCTCTTCTTCTATTTCTCTTTTTGCACACTCTAGCGGATCTTCTCCATCATGAATAGTACCGCCAATAAAACATCTGCCACCTTTATCATGCCAGTTAAGCGTCAAAAATTTATCTTCTTTTTCATCGTAAACAACAGCTACGATAGAAGTCTTATTTAACTCATTTTCATGAGGTTCACCAGAAACCTCTTCCAATACTTGAACAATTGGAATATTATATTTAATCGCAAACTCATAATCTCTTTGATCATGTGCAGGAACTGCCATAATAGCACCAGTACCATAAGTAGCTAAAACATAATCACTAATATATATTGGAATCTTTTCCTTATTAACAGGATTTATAGCATAAGCTCCCGTAAATACTCCCGTCTTATCTTTATTAAGCTCCGTACGTTCCATGTCGTTCTTAAAAGAACACTCTTTTTGATATGCTTCTACTTCTTTTTTATGCTCTTCTGTTGTGATTTCACTAACATAAGGATGTTCAGGAGCTAATACACAATAAGTGACACCATAAAGTGTATCACACCTCGTTGTAAATACTGTAAATTTCTTATCATGACCTTCTATTTTAAAATCGATATGTGCACCCTCAGATTTACCAATCCAATTGATCTGACCAAGTTTTACTCTCTCAGCAAAATTAGTCTCATCAAGTCCTTTTAATAAATCTTCTGCATAATCACTCATACGAAGCATCCATTGACTTTTTTCTTTCTGTTCTACTTGAGAACCACATCTTTCACAAACTCCTCCTGCAGCATCCTCATTACTAAGAACACTCTTACATGTTGGACACCAATTGACAGGAATCGTATCTTTATAAGCCATGCCATGCTTATAAAATTGTAAAAACTGCCATTGTGTCCACTTATAATAATCGGAATCAGTAGTTGAAAATTCCCTACTCCAATCAAAAGAAAATCCTAATGACTTCATTTGTTTTTTAAATGTTTTTATATTCTCCTTAACAGCCTCCTTAGGATGTATATGATTTTTTATAGCATATTGTTCAGCAGGCGCCCCAAAAGCATCCCATCCCATAGGATATAGAACATTATACCCTTGTAATCTCATCATACGAGCCATAGCATCCTGAGCAGTATAACTCCTAACATGTCCAACATGTAATCCAGAACCACTTGGATATGGAAACTCAACTAAAATATAATAAGGTTTCTTCTTATTATTTTCCTTTACTTCAAAAGTATGATGCTTATCCCAATAATTCTGCCACTTTTCCTCAATATTTCTATAATTCATTTTTAATCATTCCTTTCTTTTTATAAAATAAATACACCAAATGATAACTTAGCAATATAGTAACAAATGTCAATAAAAACCCACCAATAATTTCTAAGAAAAAATTTGAAAGATTCATAACCACAGTAACAATTAATGCAATATCAAAAGAGGAGACTAATGCAATAAGTTGCAAAAGTTGATTGTATTTTATATTATCGACATCTAAATGATACTTATAAATCAAATAAGTGACCTCAATAGGCTGTCGACTCTTTTTTTTCTTTTTTGCCCTTCTAATAACAAATATTTGATATAAAACAAAAACAAAAATAAAACTCAATAAAAACAAAAATAATTCTTCCATATATTCCTTTCAAAAAAAAACGTCCCATCATAAGGACGAATTATTCGCGGTACCACCTTAATTTGTAATAATATTACACTCTTATTATTGATAAAGGAATTACCCTTTTTGCTCTAAAGATAAGTTCATAAAATACTCATATCTGTTTTCACCGACCACAGACTCTCTACAAAAAGTAAAATTTATTACTACTTCTCCATCAACACAAAACATAAAAATATTATAACACAAAAGAAAAAAATACCAACAAAAAGAGAAAAAAAAAGAAAAAAAAATTGCAAGTTTTTTAATAATTATAATTAATATCTAAAAACATCGAAACAAAATCTTGGCATTTAGAAACATCACCATTCAAAAAATTATCTGTCCGACTCTCAGAAAGATACATTTTCAGTCCTTTCTCTAATTCAAAAGAAGAAGTATCCCCACTAATTTTAAGATTTCTTAGATAAGTACACATCTTAATTTTTTGCTTGTTACTTAAATCAGCATAAATACCATCTTCTTTAGAAATTTCAATTAAAAATCTTAGCAAAGCATTATCATCAAAAAAAGTATTTCTTAAATAATCTAAAACCGATCCAGCCTGAGACATAATGCTTTTTTGAAAATGGGAAAGTTGTTTCAAAACAATTTCTCCTCCTTCTTTAGCAACTCTTAAAAGAAAATCATAATTATCAAGCAACCTTGTACAAATTAAGTCAATATCTTGTAGAGTAACCCCCTCAACAGAGTCAATCCAACAGCGAGAATTCCCATCATAAAAAACTAAATAAGAATAATTTCTAGCCAACTGAAAAAAAACTGCCTTTTCTGATTCTTCAAAATCCATCAAAGATTCAGATAAAAAAGAATTATCAAAATCACCTCTAATAAGATGTAAAATCATAGAATCATATAAAGAAACCCTATAATTATCACCATTTTTTGCCAAAGAAATATCATTAAAATAACGAAGAATAGTTTCTTGTTCTAACTTTTCCAGTCTTTCCAAAGAATATGTAGTCAAATTCACAAAATATCATCTCCTAAAATTCATTTATATAGTCTAAAAGTTTTAAAAATAAGTTAATATGTTCTTTAGATAATCCGACTTTTCTCAATTTTCGAATACCTATACGTTTTTTACTTATAGCTAAGTTCCCAAAAATAATATTTGCAATTTCTTCTTTCAAATATGTACTAATTTGTAAATCCATTAATATGCTATCTAAATCATCATTAATTAATCTTACAGCATCTATTTCAATGTCCTTTCCTTTACAATTTATTGTTAATTGACCAATAGTAGGAACGTTTTTCACCTCAACAATAAAATCATTACCTTCTATATAGCTTTCGGAACTAAGCTTTTCAGAATTAAAATAAATAGTAACACTATCGGCTTGTTTTGTATTTCGAAATACCATCTTATAATTACGCTTTTCAGGAACAATACCACTTTTTCCATCAATAGAACGGATAATGACTGTATAGTTATTTCGTAAATAATTATAATCAATAGAAGTCTTCAAATAATATCCCTGACGATATAAAGAAGTAATACCATCATCCTCATATAAAGTATAAGTATTACTAGCTCCTGGAAAAATCTGAATTTCCAAATCAGTAGGAAGTCCTATATTATTATAGTCACTCTTATTTGAAAAAGGAATAATAGAACCAGAATGAGCAAAAACTGGATAATCTGCTTCCTTGAAAAAGGAAACATATTTCTTATTACCAGGAAATTTCTTTCCTGTAACCAAATCATACCAAGTACCATCAGGAACAAAAAAGCGATGGATAGTTCGGTTCATAATAGGATCTTTAGCATCCAAAATAGGACATACCAACAATTGCGAACCAAAATAATACTGATTTTTATATAAATCATCATCGTAAACCCACATATAATTGTAATAAAAAGGCTGAATAATAGGAGTCCCAGACCTTGTATAATTATATGCTTCTGTATACAGATAAGGAATTAAACGATGACGAAGTCTCAAATAATCAGCGGCAATATTTTCTGTTTTGGCATCCCAAACCCAAGGTTCTTTCTTATAATACCTACCTCGAGCACCATGAAAACGTAAAATAGGTCCAAAGGTACTAAGCTGAACATACCTAAGATAAAGTTCCCCATCTTCAATTCCACCATGGTTTCCTGCAACATCATGACTCCACCAACTAACACCAATATTTGCAGCATTCAAATACAGAAAAGGCAAATTTTTCAAACATTTCCAACTAATTTCACTACTTCCACCATACAAAACTGGATAACGATGAGGAGCAACAATTGCACCACGGGCCAATAATAAAGGTCTCTTAGTACTAGTCCGCCCTGAATCTAAATACATATAATGATTAAGAGACCATAATTTCATAATATCATCTCGACCATCATAATCATTCCAAAAAAAGTCAATTCCTAAAGATTCTAATGGATGCAAAAACACCTTAAACAAAACATCTAACAATTTTGGATTTAAAGGATCAAATTTAATAACAGTAGGTTCTTGAAACTGTAAAAATTCAGCGGCCTGAGGATAATATTGTTCATGAGGATAAATACCATTCATTGGATTAATACAAAGGCCCACACGTATTCCACGACGATGAAATTCATTAATCATCGCCTGAGGATTAGGAAATAATTCTGGATTAAAAGTAAAGCCAGTTTTTAAATCTTTGTTATCCCCAATATTACGCAAATGCCAATCATGATCAAAAATCATAACAGAAATAGGAATACGTTTTTTCTCAAAGTGACGTATTAAATCTTTAGCGCCTTGCTCATCATATTGAATATTTCTACTCCACCAATTTCCCAAGGCAAAACGTGGAAGTAATGCCGGTGCTCCAGTCATTTTAAAATAATCAAAAAGAACTTGTTTAAAATCCTTATCATACATAAAAACATAAATATCTAAATAATTTGGAATAGGATCTTCAAGAGTACCATCCTCCATAATAATTTTACTAAAAGAATCATCAATAGAGACAAAACCATCCAAAGAATATAATCCCTTCTGCATAATGATAGGGGTATCCACGTCAACGCTTATCATATTTCCAAGCATATTTCTAGCCTCAGGATGACCAACATACCAATCTTTACTTCGATCTCTATCTCTAGAAAGCAATGTTATTTTTAAATTTTTCATTGGATCAACCCTAGTTCCAATAAAAGGCTGCCCTTTTATATAATTTAAAGAAAAATACTTCGTAGTAATTTCAACAACATTAGCATCTTGGCGAACCGAAAAATCAGGCAAACCAACCTGCCTATTTTTTATTAATTGAGTGGGTTTATCATTAAATTGACCAGAAGGAGAAAACTCAAGTCGTACAACTCTTTCTGTAATAATAGAAAAACGATAGTTGTCCCCTTGAACTACAACCTTTTTATCACTAGCAGATTTTGAATAATCAACTTCAAACTGTTTCCCAAGTGGATACATACCAAACACCTTCTTATTATTCTAATAACATAATATCATATAAAATACAAAAACACCATGAAAAATAATGAAAGAAAAAAAATTTTAACAATTAACAAAAAGAAATTAACTACTTATCTAAAAATAGAGCCCAATATTCTTCCAAAGTCAATTTATTTTCATAAATGTATTTTGCTGCTTTTTCACCAACATATCTTATATGCCATGGCTCATTTCTAAAACCAGTAATATTCTCACCATTTTTAGAAAAACGATAAATAAATCCAAACTCATGAGCATGCTCTTGCATCCATTTAAATTCTTTACTATTAGCAAACACAGAAACATTCTCACTACCAATATCAAAAGCAAGACCAGTCTGATGTTCTGAATAACCAGGCTTAGCTACAAACTTATCAACATAGTTTTGACCATAAGATTCCAAATAAGTTTTTATAATATCCTCTTGATCTTGATAACTCCGATAGGCAGAATTAATAACAATATGATAGTCCTCATCTAAAGCCTTCTGACTCATTCTTTTAAACGCTTCAAAAGCTACACGATTACATAAAAGATCATCTTCCGAAGCATATTTTCTATCTATTTTAACTAAATTATCAGGTTCAAAATCCGAAGACAAATGATGATGTTTATTAACTAGCATAGTAAATGAAAATTCTTCTACTAAAGTACTATCATTATAGTCTTCTTTATCCAAATCTAAATTAACAAACAGTACCGTAGTTTCTTCATCTTCTCCTGTTGCATCAGAATAAGCAATATATCTATCATAATTATCAAGTTTAGCATAGGGAACACTAAAAAACTCTTCTAAATATTTTACTTTATCCCTTTCTATAAATCTATCAACAGAATCATCATTACCATGTGCAAGAATAATATTAATATCATTATTACTGTAACCTTTTTGTAAAAGCTGATTAATATGAGAAATCAACCTTTTATGTTTAACATAATGAATTTTACGATAATTATCTAAATAGTTTTCATTAAAATATTTACTTTCAAAAGCTGCATTCAAAGTCTTATTTTTACCAACAGACAAAACATAATCTTTTTTAAAAGAAAATAAAATATTTTTACTTGCTTCTTTACTATACTCTAAGCTGGTAAGATCTCTTATTTGCTTACAATAAAACAAAAAAAGTCCCAAAAAAAGGCAAGCAAAAAAACAAAACAGTTTTAGGAACCTAGAAAATTTTGGTTTTATTTTTATTTTGCTTACTTTTTTCAATTACTACCACCCAATACAATAATAACATAAAAGATTGTAAAAAACCAGTTTGTCTGTTACAATAAATACGTTTTAATAACACAAATATAAAGAGGTTTATATGAATAAATTTAAATATTCAAATACAAATAAAAGATATCATACACTTGACTATTTTTATAAAAAAAAGTTTGGAGAAAAAGTTTTCAAAGTAAGTTTAAATGCCGGCTTCTCATGTCCAAACATAGATGGAACTGTAGGATATGGAGGATGCATCTACTGTTCAAAATTAGGAAGTGGAGAATTTGCTGGTAATAAAAATGATTCATTAGAAAAACAATTTATAGATATTAAAGATAAAATGTTAAAAAAATGGCCTCACGCTAAATATATTGGCTATTTTCAAGCAAGAACAAACACATATGCACCTGTAGAAAAATTAAAAAGCATTTATGAACCCATTCTAAGAATAGAAAATGTTGTTGGTCTAAACATTGCAACTAGACCAGATTCAATATCCGAAGAATGCTTAAGCTATTTAGAAGAATTAAATAAAAGAACATATTTAACAATCGAATTAGGATTACAAACAACAAATCCAAAAACTAGCAAAATAATTAATAGATGCCATTCTCTTAACTGCTTTGATAATATGGTTAAAAAATTAAGAGACAGAAATATCAATGTAATTGTTCATATTATAAATGGACTACCATATGAATCAAAAAAAGATATGTTAAACACAATAAAACATATAAATAAGTTAGACATTCAAGGTATAAAAATACATATGTTAAGCGTTATAAAAAATACAAAACTTGAAAAAATATACAATAAAGAAAAATTTCACATTCTTTCAAAGGAAGAATACATTGACATTGTAATAAACCAATTAGAATTATTAAGACCAGAGATAGTAATACATAGAATTACTGGAGATCCAAAAATAGAAGAATTAATAGAGCCTAACTGGCTTGTGAAAAAATTTTGTATTTTAAATGATATAGATAAAGAAATGGTAAAAAGAAATACCTACCAAGGAGCAAAAATAAATGAATAAAATATTAATTTTAATATTAATAATAAATATACTATCTTTTTTCTTAATGGGCTTGGATAAACTTTATGCCCAAAAAAACTATTGGAGAATCGCTGAAAACGTTTTAATTGGAATAGCAATATTAGGAGGGGCAAGCGGTTCTTTATTAGGAATGTTACTTTTCCATCACAAAACAAAAAAAAAGAAATTCCAACTTGGAATTCCCTTATGCATATTTATGAACATCTATTTCTATAGACAACTCATATAAAAAGTATCCGTTTAAATAACAGATACTTTTTTATTGCTCGTCTTTTTGAAATGTTTCTTTTAGAACTGTCCCCGCAGTCACTAAGCCTTGTAACTCACTTGGAACAATAATTTTAGTAGCAGATCCATTAGCAACGTTAACCATTGCTTCATAGCTCTTCAATTTTAATACAGCCTCATCCATATTAGCATCTTTTAAAAGACGTAAGCCCTGGGCAGTAGCCTCTTGAATCTTCACAATAGCTTCAGCCTCTCCTTCAGCAGCCTTAATTTTTGCTGCTTTCTCAGCATCAGCTCTTAAAATTACACTTTCTTTTTCACCTTCAGCTATTAGAATTGCTGCTTTTTTCTCACCTTCAGCCTTAAGAATTGCCTCACGACGTTCACGTTCTGCCCTCATTTGTTTTTCCATTGATTCTTGAATATCTCTAGGTGGCAAAATGTTTTTTACCTCAACACGATTAACTTTTACACCCCAAGGATCAGTTGCCTCGTCTAAAATACTTCTCATTTTTGTATTAATAACATCACGTGAAGTAAGAGTCTCATCTAATTCCAATTCTCCAATAATATTTCTTAATGTTGTCGCAGTCAAATTTTCAATAGCATTAACTGGATTTTCAATACCATAAGTATATAATTTTGGATCTGTTATTTGAAAATAAACAACTGTATCTATTTGCATTGTAACATTATCTTTTGTTATAACTGGTTGCGGAGCAAAATCCTTAACAATTTCCTTTAAACTTACATTATTAGCAACTCTTTCAACAAAAGGAATTACATAATGAAGTCCTGTTTGCATAGTTCTATGGTATGCCCCTAATCTTTCAACAACATATGCTCTTGATTGTGGAATAATTTTTATTCCTAATGCAGCAATCACTACAAGGATAATTAAAACAATTAATCCAAAGCCCATTTTTATTTTTCCTCCTTCTGAACAATGAGTTTTACACCATCAATTGAAAGTATTTTTACTTTTTCACCTTCTGCAATATATTCCTTAGCTACAGCCGTCCAAACATTTCCCAAAACTTTTACCTCTCCGTACTTATCCAGCTCTATAGCTTTTGTAACTTTACCAACTTTACCAATAACTCGATCTAAATTAGTAGGAGTTACATCAAAAGATTTAAATCTTTTCAAAATTGGTTTCATAATTACCAATGCCATAATACTCGTAATTAAAAATACTGCTAACTGTATGATAACAGACTCAGTAAAAAAACTACAAACAATCGCAGCAACTGCCCCAAAAGCAAACCAAATAGTAACCAACTCAACAGTTAGCATTTCAATAACAAGTAAAATTGCAAAAATACCAAACCAGCAAATGGCCATAAACTCACCTCTACTTAAATTATATGTTAAATAATTGCTATTTTCAACAAAAATAAAGTTTATTTCTTGTTAATATAAAAAAATTAGTTTATAATAAGATTAAGATAGGAGTTGGCTTATGAACAAAATAAGGTTCACCACAAAACAAACCCGTATACTTTCAATAACTCTAGGAATTTGGGGTGCTTTTCTAGTAATTAGTGGAATTATAATAAATACACAAAACAAACCAATTATTCAAACCAACTATACTTTAAAAGTAGATAGAAAAAAAATTGAAATAGCTCAAGAAAAAACAAATGAAATTAAATTAAAAGATTTAGAAATAGAAATTAATACACCAATCAGTGTAAATATAAAAGACTATTTAGAAAATGCAGACAAAATTAATGAAGAGACTTTAAAAAATTTAAAATTAGATACTTCGAGAGTTAATATTAATGAAGCAAATACTTACCAATATATAATAAATTATAAAAAGAAAAAATATATAGGAAACATAATCGTTAAACCAAAGCCTCTACCAAAAGTAACATTAACTTTAAAAGAAATTAATTTAACTATAGGAGAAGCTTTATCACTAGACAATCCAAGAGCATTTATTAAAGAAGATATTTCAGATGAAGTATATAACAATTTAATATTAGACTTTTCAAAAGTAAAGCAGAATATAGCAGGAACTTATGATTACTACATTACCTACAATGGAATAACATATCAACAGAAAATAAATGTAAAAGAAAAAGGGCCCACAATTATTACACCAAAAGATAATAACGAATTAATTTGTCCAAATGATGCTACCAAAGAAAATGAAACTTGCGTATGCACTACAGAAGGTAAAGTATATGACAAAACAACCAACGAATGTAAAACCGAAAGTCAAAATATCTCATGAAAGAGATATTTTTTTTGAGTAACTTTTTATAATAATAAAAATATTATAAAAAAAGTTGAAAATCTTTGAAAACTATTTTTTTAATTACTTATTTTAGTTAGATTTTACTTTTTTTCTTTTTAAAAATTAAATATTCTATATAAAAAACAAACGTAAAAATAAAAATTATTGATTTGTAAAAGAAAATAATATTTGATAATATGAATCCCGTTAAGAAAAAAGGAGGGATTTTTATAAAAAAAATAAATATTTTCTTAATAATATTATTTACCTTTTTCATAAGTTTAAATGGAAAAGCCAAAACAGCAAATTTCTATGAAGCAGAACATATTAATGGTATTTATATGAATAAGTACAACGTTGTAGAAAAAACAATTTATTACCAAACAGCAAGATTTTTTCGCAATAGAGAAACAAACGAATTTGCCTATTGCCTAGAGCCATTTCGCTTTTTCACAGATGGGAGCCCATATGAATCAACAATCACCCCAGATGGACTATCACCAGAACAAATTAATACCATTGCAAAAATTGCTCATTTTGGATATGGCTATAAAAATCACACAGAACCAAAATGGTATGCCATAACCCAATTGATGATCTGGAAAGTTGCCGAGCCAACCGGAGATTATTATTTTACAGACAAATTGAATGGCAATCGTATCACAGCTTATCAAGATGAAATTAATGAGATAAACAACTTAGTACAAAATTATGCTACTTTACCAAGTTTTGCTAACAAAACCTACAATTTAGTAGAAGATAAAACTCTTATCATAGAAGATGAAAATGAAGTTTTAAGTTTATATACAAATGACAATTTAAAAATAGAAAACAACAAAATTAAGCTAGAAAACTTAAAAGAAGGAACTTATGAATATATATTGACTAAAAAAGAAGAATTTTACAACAAACCTCTTATATTTTATCAATCCAATCAAAGCCAAAATCTAGTTCAAACTGGAGATATTGCAAATATAGAAACAAAATTTACAGTAAATATTCAAAAAACATACTTAGAAATTACTAAAATAGATAAAGATACATTATCAATAATTCCTAGTGGAAACGCTAGCCTTGACGGAGCAATTTATGAGCTATTTAATGAAAACAATGAAAAATTAAAAGAATTAACAATAAAAGATAATCAAAGTATTGTTGAAAACCTCGATTATGGAAACTATTACTTAAAAGAAAAAAAAGCAGGAATAGGATATAAATTAGATGAAAAAAAATATGAATTTTCAGTAACAAAAGAAAATAACAAAATCGAATTAATACTAGAAAACGAAGTAATCAAGAAAAGAATAATTATAGAAAAAAAATATGGAGAAGACAATAATTTAAAAAATGAAAATAACATTTCCTTCATAGTTATAAATGAAAAAGAAATAATAATAGATACCATAACAACAAATGAATTAGGTATAGCCGAAATAATATTGCCATATGGTGAATATAAAATAGTACAACAAAATACGACTGAAGGATATCAAAAAATTGATCCCATAACAATAGACGTAAAAGATGAATTAGATGAAAAAATTGAATGTAAAGATTTAAAGATTCCTGTTCCAAATACTTATACTGAAAAAGAAAAGAAATTTTGGAAATTATTAATCCAAATTTTGCTCATCATTTTATGATTAAGAAAACACTATATATTTTAACAATACTACTATTTTTACTTGTTTTTTCACTATCAACTATAAAAATAAGCAGTGAACCAATAATAACCAATACCACAATAGTCCAAAAAGAAGAAATTGGAAAAATTATAATTAACAAAATAAATTTAAAAAGAAATTTGTATGACATAAACAGTCCAGAAAATAATGTTGAAAAAAATATTACTATTCTAAAAGAATCTATACCGCCAACAGAAAAAGAAAGCATCATGATTTTAGCAGCACATTCTGGAACTGGGAAAATTGCTTATTTTAATGAACTAGACAAATTAGAATTAAATGATTCGATAATTCTTTTATATAAAAACAAAAAATATATATATATTGTAAAAAACATATGGGAAGAAGAAAAAAACGGATATATAAGTTTCAACAAAGAAAAAAGAAAACAGCTAATATTAACAACATGTAGTCCAACAAACAACAAAAAGCAACTAATAATCAGTTGCATAGAAAACATATAGCAAAAAGTAGACAATGTCTACTTTTTCTAGTCATTACTTTAATTTAAAATATTCTTAATATCTTCTTCGCCTTGTCTATAATCTATTACTTTTCCATCTTGAAATCTAATCAAGGTTGGACCATTAATTAATAAATCATCCACTCCATTCGGACTTCTATTAGATTCTTCATTAGTTGAATGGTTTTTATTAAGACCATCTCCCATATCAACATAATAAATAGGAAGAGCATCTTCTTTTACTTTATAATTAGTAACAAGTTCATTATAAATAGAAGAAGTATCTGTATTACTAGAATCATAATAAATAACATAATAATCATCGTCATTCATAGAAAAACTTCTACCTAAAAGAATCTTATCATAAGAAATACTCTTTTCTTGACTTTCATTTACTTTATTATCTGTATTAATATTAGAATCTTTATTAACAATATAAATAGTCAACAAATAAAAAGCAACAAATAAAATAAGAACCACTAAAATAATAACAACTTTCCCTTTTACTCCTAAATTTAACGCATTATCATTATAATAATTTTCTTTTCCCTTTTGCCCTGACTTTTTTTTCATCTAACTCACCCAAAAAAATTATAACACAAAATAGGAAAAGAAATCCATTATTTCATTGAAACAATACCTGTTATTGATTGAGCAACTTCAATCATTTCATCTTTTGACATAACATCACTAACAATATAAAACTCTATTCCTCCACTAGACCATGAAAGTGAATTGTTAGTTATAACTCCTAAAGTATCCATTAATTGATAAGGTTCTCCTAATGTTGGTATAACAGTAAATTCTTGAAAAACATCAGCTGTCTCCTCAACTAATACAAAAGACTTTTCACCATCATAATTCATGATAACACGCTGCCCATCATTTTTTTTAACTTTTTCCTCATTAACTAATTTGGTACCTTCAGGAACAAATAATGGATAAATAACATCCTCTAAACTAGATTTTTTGCTCATTTTATCTGAAGATTCTGTATCTATTATTTTCTCTATTTCAAACTCATCCTTAGCCATATTAGGAGAAAACTTTATTTTATCAAATGTCATAACCATAATTTCTACACCGTTTTTGTCATAAACAATTGCTTTTCTTGGACACCCATTTTGATTAAAAATTATTTTTTGATTAACTAATTTTGAATTATTTGGATATTTTACCTTTGTTTGAAATATATATTGATTTTTACTCTTTTCAAATGTATAATCTTTATCTACTTTTAAATCATGAAAAAGAGCATCTAATAAATATATTTGAGAGTTTTGATATGGCCAATCACTTTGAAAGCGAAAACTTTTATTCAAAGAAGGAGTAAGAACGTATACGCCATTTTTATTCTTCAATATAACTTGAGTGTGTTGATTTGCTATATTGGTAAGAATAACTTTATAAAAATTATTCTTCTTATAATACACTTCAACATCATAATTATATATTTCATCATTATTATTAATAGATAAATCCCCTTTTAAATAATAACCCGTACTATTCTCAAGTTTTTTAGAAAACTCCTTTATAATATCTTTTTGAGTACTTTTTCCACAACCACTAAACAAAATACAGCCTAAAATTAACAATAAAAATACTTTTTTCATATTATCCCTCTATTCCAGTAAAAATTTATGCTAAAAACAAAAATATATACCAAAAAAAGTAGAACACAATTACATTATTGTGTCTACTTTTACTTTATTTCAATAATAGCTTACTATCTTTTTATTTACTATTTTTCAGAAATACGAACTTTTACCTTTTTCGTTTTAGAAGTATAAGAAAGTTTTAAATCTGATCCAGTGACCTTTACTTCAACTTCATATTCACCAACACCATAGTTTTTCAAATCAATATAAGCAGTAATATCAGATGCAGTAATATTATTAATAGCCTCCTCGCTACCTTTAACAACAACCGTAACTTGACGATCATCTTCCGACAATGCTTGGACTTTCAAATTACTATCCAAATTCTCAGAACTTACTGAAATATTTTCAAATTCCTTACTAGATGAATTATCTATAATAACTTTAACAGTCATTGTTTTAGAACTTAGTTCCGTAATACCTTTAGGTTTTTTTAAAGTTACATTAAATTCTTTATCTTTATCCAATCCTTTTACATCGATTTCCACTTCTAATTGTTGGATTTCATCAATAGCCTCTTGAGAACCATAAACAGTGACCTTTGACAGACTTGTTTCCATAGACTTTATCGATTTTCCAAAAGCTAAAGAACCATTTGGTACAACCCGAACAGGAATTTCCTTACTTGGAGATGTAATTGTTACTGTTGCTGTAACCGTCTTAGGAACAATTTCAACATCTAAAATTTTTCCGTCATTGTCATAAGCAACAAGGGGAATATCTTTCACAGTAATATCTCCAGCTGTTGGATTTGGAATATTTTGAACATCTAATAAAGCCTTCACAGAAGCAACTTGATTTATCTTATACTGAGCACCCTTAATAATTACATCAGTACGATCAATTTCAACATTACTAATATATAGTTTACTATCTAAGCTTTCCTGGTGTAATACATCATAAGTTAAAGATCTGTTTTCACTTACCTTCTCATAGATTGTTACTGTTACTTGAGAAGGATCTAATTTATAGTCTAAAGATTTTAATTGTTGCGTATATTTTAAGGTAACCTTATGATTTCCTGGTTTTAATCCAGTTAAATCAACACTTACACTTTTAGAAGGAGACTGCTTTGCTAAGAATATATGTCTTCTTTGTCCAATCAACGTGATATCAACCGTCTTTGGTAACCCTTCCACAACATACAATTCTTCATTATAAACAGCAGAAACTGGTCGATCATATAAGATTTCTGCATATTGATCAATCATAATATTAGACTCACGATCAATTACAATAAAAGTTAAAAATGCTAATATTAAACTAACCATTAACAAAGTTGACTTTTTTCCAGAAATCGTATCAAAAGATTTTACTAAACGTTTCCCAAACTCCATCAATTTTAATATTATTCTCGTAAGGGGAGTAATTAACCACCGATCAAAGAATAGCCCCATACGTTTAAAATTACCTGTTATAAAATTACCTATTCTCTTCATATATCTCTTCCTCATTTAATTCTTCTTCATAATCGATATCATTTTTAGGTTTTAACTCATCAATTAATAACATTCTAACATCATCTAGCGTCAAATTATATAATAATTCGCCTTTTAATGCAATAGAAACACGACCAGTCTCTTCAGAAACAACAATACAAATTGCATCAGTCTCTTCGGCCAATCCCAGAGCAGCCCTATGTCGAGTTCCTAAGCGCCTGTTAATTTTTGAACTGTTACTCGTTGGAAAAACAGCACCAGCACAAGTAATCCTATCTCCTTGAATAATGACGCCACCATCATGTAAAGGATTACCTTCATAAAAAATAGCAATTAATAAATCACTAGATAAGTCAGCATAAATTTTCTTAGCTTTATCGATATAATTTCCAAGACTACTATCTCGTTCAATAACAATTAAAGCCCCTATTCGATCCTTACGCAAATAGTCAATTGCATTAATCAATTCATACACCATGCGCTCTCTTTCATCAACAGTAAGGACTTTATGTCTACCCAACAACTGACTTCTACCAAGTTGCTCCAAAATAGTTCGAATTTCTGGCTGAAAGATAATAATTAAAGCCACAGGACCCCATTGAATAATATAATCTAACAAATAACCAACAGTTATAAATCCAAGCCAATCACTAATCAATTTCAATATAATAACAAAAGCCACACCCTTAAAGATTAATGAAAGCTTTACATTGTTCTTGATATTTTTAAGAATATAATAAAAAATAAACCATACTAATGAAATATCAACAATCTTTCTAATAACTACTAACACGTCCGCCATAGTTATTGTCATTCTATCATCTCCTTCTTTTTGTAGAACTCACAAAAACATCATGAAAACCTATTTATTATTAAAATATCTATTATAATAATAACATTTTATAGATTTTTTAGCAACCTAACTTCGATAGATAATCTTTTAATTTCATTTTTTTAATAAATGCAAAAAAAAAGAAAAGAAGTTAATCTCTTCCATATTCTAAATGGGCCATTAATATACCAATATTTATTAATCCACAAATTCCAACTAAAGTATAAACAGTTCTAGTAAGAAATGTGCCAGTTCCAAATAATAAAGCCACTAAGTCAATATCTAGTATACCTATTAATCCCCAATTAATTGCACCAACGATAGTTACAACTAACAATATTTTTTGTAACATCTCCATATTTTTATAACCTCCTAAAAATAGGATTACCAAAAATATAAAAATTATACAAAAAAACTATAAATATAATATAGCTTTTTATTGTATTCTACGAACTGAAATAACATGAGTTCCACTACCTCTAGTCCAAGCAGCTACATCACTTGCAATAACTCCTTGCCTTGGGTTTGTAGCATGAACCATTTGTCCATTACCCACATATAATGCTGAATGGGTAGGAGACCCATCAGAATATCCCCAACTTAATATATCACCAGGTTGAGCATCAGCATAACTTACAGGAACTCCATCATAGATTTGAGTAGAAGAACTTCTACTAACATTAATTCCTACTCTAGAATATACATATTGAACAAACCCACTACAATCAAAACCATATGGACCATTTGATCCAGCTACATAAGGGGACCCAATTAACGAATAAGCAATAGAAACCAAATCTCCTCCACTAGCATTAGCAGGCAAATTTGAATAAACTGGTTGTTGTATATTCACTGGTATCTTGGGCTCAACAACTTTTGGAGCAACAACTTCTAACAAAAATGTCATAACAGACTCATTACCATTTTTATCTTTTGCTGTAACTTTAACTTCATGTTCCCCAACATCGTCAATCTCTTCCGTATTATAATCGAAATGATAGTAAAAATTACTATTTTCATCAATTTCATTTGCATATGAAATTTCGCCATCAATTTGATCCTTGATAGAATCAATATTATTTGAAAAATCATATTCATCACCACGAGTAATAGTAACTTTTTCCTCTTTTAACTGAATAACAGGTGCAGCAGTATCTACAACAGATACAACAATTGGAACATCCTTAATAATATTATTTTTCTTTACTTTAACAATAATTTCTTGACTTCCAACCTTATTTGTGTCTACATCTTTCTTCACAGAAACGATTTCCCCATCTACCTTTTTTATTAAATCCTGAACATTGTAATTTGCACTACCATATTCAATGACGTTGTCCTCGCCTACAAAAACCTTAATGCTATTATAAATATAAAAATTATAATAAACATAGCAACTAAACATAATAACAAGTGATATTCCTATCAAAGATAATAACTTAGTCTTCGAGGGACCACCAATTTTTTTCATATTATAAATCCTCCCTGGATGACATCAATTATAGCATAATAACAAAAAAAAGTCAAAAATCGCTATCATGCAAGATCATCAAAATCAAATATTTCAATAATATTATGATAGAATCAGAACCAATTTATGCATGTTTATCGCTTAGACAATTCGACAATCTTTTGCCATAAAAGAGGACCAACTATTCCATTTACATCAAACCCAAAATCTCTTTGTATCTTTTTTACAGATTGCTCAGTGAGATCATCAAATATACCATTTACCCGCACTCCAGGAATAGAATGATCATATCGACAAATCTCCAAAAGAAACCGCTGAAATCTTAAAACATCTTCCCCTGTTATACCTTTTTTCAAAAAATAATCAGGATATAATTCATTAATATACTCTTGATTTTCTGAAGAAATCATTTTTAAAACATTCTGATAAACTTTTCTTAAAACTTTCCAATCAGAATAAGTAAAAACACCCGTAATAGGAAGACCATACTTTTCTTGAAATGCCTTTACCATTAAAACTGAATTATTATTATAAATAGAATTAGTTTGAAGTCTAGGAATATCCGGATCCAAAAAAGCAATAGCATCTAAAAAGTAATGAACATATTCAACTTCAATACCTGTATCACCATAATTTAATTCATCTTCATATAAAAAAGTTGCTTCATTTTGGCTTAATCCTTCCGAATATAAATCTGATAATTTTTTAACACTAGTATAAACATATTTAATCTTATACCATGTAGCTTTATCAACAATTCCAGTTGTAGGTAAACTAAATATTTCTTGAAACTTTTTTACAGCAGCAACAGTTTCATCATCATATATTCCTAAAGTCGTACTAATATTGGGAATTGCAGGATAATTTTTTCTGATTCTCCTTAAATCTCTTTGGATTGCTAAAACAGGATTGCCTGCACTACCATAACCGACTTCATACCCTGGATATCCTTCAACATTATCACCAACAGGAGCATTATATTTTATAGAAATATCATTACCATAATAATATTTTAAAATATCCAAATAGCTTTTACCTTGATTTGCCAAAGACACACTTCCCCATTGGGACAAACCATCACATTGTGTATTTCTTCCATCACAATATCTAGTAAAATATGGTTGAATTTGATTAGCTTTAACAACATAATTATTAAAGATTTCTTCAACAATATTATTAATATTTTCATACGTTGATCGATTTTCTTTAAACGCCTGATCATAAATTGGAGAAGATGTAATATCAAAATTATACCCCTTACTACGATACCATTCATTATATATTCTGTTCATTGCAAAGGAAATAATAGCATAAATATTAGCAGTTAAGGCACTAGTAGGCCATGTTGGATATAATTCGCTAGAAGCAACATTTGAAATATAATCAGTAAAAGAAACCGTTATATTTCTAACTGACTCATCAGGCTTTCCTAAATGAACAGTAATAGTATTAGGAACGATAGGATAACGAATTGCCATTATTCATCCCCCCAGGAATATAATTTATATTTTGAACAACGCTTATACCATCATACATTCTTACTGTAAATTGTTGCTTTTCTAAAGAATCAAAAGAAGCAACAATCGAATAAACTGTGGGAACAGGTGCAATTAAATTATCAAAATCCAATTTAGCAGCAGGTAAAGAAATATTAGGAATCATTCCCGAAGCATCAGTATAACCATCAAAAAAAGGAATTATTTGATTTTCAAAAGATGTGCTAACAACCACATGCAAACCATTTATTGGTAAAGCTTCACTCGCTGCATAAGCATGTATTTTTAAGTTGCCCTTACCAGGATTTTTATCTAAAAAACGCCGATACAATTCTGAATTTAAAATATCAAGATTCATAAAACCTCCTATATAACAAGTACTTGTCCAATGGACAAAGTATTAGTTTTTAAGTTATTTTTATTCTTTATAGAATCAACCGTAGTATTAAACTTTTTAGCTATTGAATATAAACTATCTCCCTTAGAAACAGTATAAACAGAAGAAGAATTATTTGGTATTTTAATCTTCTGCCCAACGCTTAATACATTACTAGATAATGAATTAAGTTTTAAAAGTTCACTAACACTAATATCATATTTTTTAGCTATTGAATATAAACTATCTCCCTTTTTTACTATATAAACTTCATCAGATGATAAAGAAAAAGGATTATAGCTTTCTCCAAAACATTCTAAAATCACATCATCTTTAGTTCGAATCTTTATATTCTGCCCAATAGAAATATTATGATTTACTAAAGCATTATCTTTCATAATAATATCTACTGTTGTCCCATAACTATTAGCAATTAAATACAAACTATCCCCCTTTTTTACTGTATAATTAATATACTGAGGAATATACATATCCTCTGGTTTTGTATACATTTCAGGAATTCGTATAACCTGACCAACATAGATACTATCCCCTGTTAAATAATTTAAATTTTTAATACTATTAACACTAATATTATACTTTTTAGCTATTGAATATAAACTATCTCCCTTTTTTACTGTATACATAAACATATTATCTGGATTCGTTCCACCTTTAGATGGAATAATTAAAGTTTGGCCTATTTGAAGAGTTTCCGCCGTAACATTATTTAAATTAGCAAGTTCGGTAACTGAAACCCCATATTGATTACTAATTCCATATAATGTATCTCCTCTTTTAACTACATATACTTCATTCATAGTATCACCTATACCATTATATGTAAAAAGAAAAAAAAATCACCTATTTCATTCTATAAGATGATTTTTAGTCTTATATATATTTTTTATTATATTATCAAACTAGAATATTCAAATCCTAATCATCATAATGACTCAAGAAACTTTCATATTCCTTATTTCTTTTTACCCCAAGAACACAATCTAAATTAACATTATCTAAAGACTTATAAATGTTATATTCAATATTAGGATTAGTCTTTCTCATATTTTTAATAAGATTTTTTATCTCTTTTCTTTTACTAGTAGTATCATCATCTAAAGAGCATTTTTCTGTAAAACGACAAGCACAATTAATAAAAGTAAGTTCATTAAATTTTGACCAAGCAATAATATCTTCTTCCCGAACAAAATATAAAGGACGAATTAATTCCAAGCCTTCAAAATTATCACTATGAAGTTTAGGCATCATTGTTTTTACTTCTGCACCATAAAACATAGACAAAAGAGTCGTCTCAATAACATCATTAAAATGATGTCCCAAAACTATTTTATTACAACCCAATTCTTGGGCTTTATTATAAAGGCACCCTCTTCTCATCCTAGCACATAAATAACAAGGACTTTTATCAATATCCGAAACAATCTCAAAAATATTACTTTCAAACATCTCTAAATCAATATTTAATATTTTAGCATTTTCTAAAATCATTTTGCGATTTATTTCATTATATCCGGGATTCATACATACATAATGAACTTCAAAAGGAAATTTACCATGTCTTTGCAACTCTTGAATACATTTAGCAAGTAAAAAAGAATCTTTTCCACCACTAATACAAACCATAATCCGGTCATTCTCCTTAAGAAGTTGAAATTCTGTCACCGCTTTTATAAATTTACTCCAAATAACTTTTCGATATTTTTTTATAATACTTCTTTCTATTTCTTTATATCTTTCCATAATTCACCACGACTATATTTATTCAAATTAAAAAATGTGTTACATATTAATAAAAGTAATAAAGCCACAAAATTATAACTTTAAACCGGCTGACTTTTTTAAAACTTTATAAGAACCAATACGTAACTCATCAACTATAGACAAACCTTCAAGAACTATATCCTTATCTTTACATGTTACGCCAAATTTAATATTAGGTTTTGCAATATTACCATGGAAATCACTACCACCACTAACTAAAAAATTATATTTATTTGCAATCTCCAAATAATAGTTTATATCGCTTAGAGTATGAATAGAATGGTATACTTCTATACCCTTTAATCCACAATCCTTCATTTCTTCTAATAATCTCAAAAATTCTAATTTCTCTAACTTCAATGTTTTAGGATGAGCTAAAACTGGAATCCCACCTGCATTTAAAATAAGTTCTAAACATTCTTGAAAAGGTAATCCTTTATCAAAATTTCCTTTTGTCATCACATGAGCTTTATTTAAATATTTAGAAAATGCTTCCGACACTGTTTCTACTTTCCTATATTTTATCAAAAGTTTTGCTAAATCTGTTTTTCCCATACTACGTTCTGAATTTATAACTTCATTAATCTCATCATCTGAAAAACAAATGTCATATTCCGTTTTTATATAGTTATAGACATCTAACAAAGCGTTTTTTCTTTTTTGTGCTTGTAATTTCATAGCATCATTTAATTCCTTATTATAAACATCGAATCCATAACCTAAAATGTGCACTGGACCATTTGGTATTTTACCAGTAATTTCTATACCAGGAATAATCTCCATACCAGATGGTATAAGTATCGGATTTTTTAAAAAATATAAACTTGCACCTAACGCATCATGATCAGTAATACTTAATGTTGAAACATTCCTGTTTTTTGCTAGAAGGACAACTTTAGCGGGTGAATAATCTCCATCAGAATAATAGGAATGAGTATGCATATCTATTAACATATTATCACTTCTAAAAAATATATAAGTATAGTTTTCTTCATATTCAAAATACTAATCACCGATTGTTTATTATATCACATCAACTAAGAAATATCTATGGCTTATATAACTAATTTGCTATAAGAACAAAAAAAGACCAACTTCTTTTAGAAATTGATATTTTCTATATTAAATCCAAAAACTTTAAAAGTCTGGACAAATTTCCCAATGGTGCCGAAACAATAGATATATTCGAAAATGTTTGCGATATAAACATTTACATATTTGGCAGAAAATATCCGGCAAAATATCCGGCAAAATATCCGGCAAAATA
>CACZQK010000068.1 GCA_902783315.1 uncultured Erysipelotrichaceae bacterium
CATGGAGGAATAGACAGTGGAGCAGTAGGGAATGGATTACTAGAAAAAGATCTAAATTTAAAAATATCAAAGTATATCTACAATAGATTAAAAGAATTAGGAATACCAGCAAAAATGACGAGAGAAGAAGACAATTATTTACCAAAAAATGAAAGAGTACAAAAAGTATTAAGTTTATATGATAATAGTCCTAATACTATTTTAATAGCAAATCACATAAATGCTGGAGGAGCCGAAGGTGCAGAGGTAGTTTATTCCTTGAAGAATAACTCTACTTTTGCTGATATTGTTTTAAATAATTTAGGAGCCACAGGACAAATAAAAAGAAAAACATATCAAAGAAGATTACCAGAAAACCCCAATAAAGACTATTACTACATTCTTAGAGAAACTGGGAATACAGAGCCCATATTAATTGAATATGGTTTCATTGACAATGAAAAAGATGCTAGCAAACTAAAAAATAATTTGGATAAGTATGGAGAAGCTGTTGTTAAATCAATTGCCGAATATATAGGATATCCATATACTGAACCAAAAGATAATGAATCTATACCATCACCATATCCGTTACCAGCTAGAGAATATTATATTGTCCAAAAAGGGGATACATTATATTCCATTTCCCAAAAATTTAATATTCCAATTGATACATTAAAACAAATTAACAATTTAAAAGATAATGTCTTGTCAATTGGACAAAAATTATACTTAGTAGAAGCTACTAAAGATAGTAATTCTAAAACATATATTGTTCAAAGAGGAGACACGCTATATGCCATTGCCAGGAAATATAATATTCCCTTAGAAAGATTAAGAATAATAAATAACTTAACAGATAATACTCTAAAAATTGGACAAATTTTAATAATAGAAGACAGTACCGATAATGCTGACGAAAACAAAGAACAAGAAGAAGTTATTGATGAAAAGTATATGATATATGAAGTAAAAAAAGGGGACAGTTTATGGAAAATAGCCAATACTTATAATATTTCAGTACCACAGTTAATAGAAAAGAACAATTTAATAGATTTAACTTTAAAAATAGGTCAAAAACTACTAGTTCCTAAAATAGCAGAAGAAGTTTATATTGTACAAAAAGGAGATACTTTGTGGTCTGTTGCGAAAAAAAATAATTTAAGTGTTGATGAATTAAAAAAAATTAATAATTTAAATCAGAATTTATTATCTGTTGGACAATTACTAAAAATCAAATAAAAAAGACTTAGATAAATTGTATCTAAGTTTTTAATTTGCCGCTTTTCTAGCTTTATATACTCCAAAACCAATTCCTGCGATTATAAGAAATATAATAATGAATGTAGCAGTATCATCTTTTTTTGCTTTCTTCTTGCTATTTGGTAAAAGTGTCATAATATCATAACGATCATCTGGATTTTTGGCAAACTCTGCTTTAATTTGATCAATAATTTCTGATTCATAACTTTCAGCAAATCCATTCCAAGATTTATTACCAATAATAATATAAGGTACACCACTTGCTTCTTCACCACGAGCCTCTGCCACTTGTTGCATCAATTCAGCATTGTCTTCATCATTCCAAGTTTCATAATCAACAATTTGAAAATATTCACCATATTCACCTTTTATAGAATCAAACCACTCTTCTGCCTCTTGACAATGAGGACAACCTTCTCCCCTAAAAAGATAAACATTTACCTTATCTGCTTCTCCATTAGTAGCAATTACTTTTTCTTCTTCTTCACCTTCAGCAAATACAGAAAAAGGTAAAACAATCATTGCTAGAAGAAGTAAAACAGCATATTTTATTTTTTTCATTGTACAACCTCCTAGAAGTATAATACCATAAAATTACAAAAATAGAAAGAAAACCAAAAAGTTTCATATACTTTTCACACTTGAGTTGGATTAAATATAGATTATTTGATAACATTTTTATCAAATTTTGGAATAAAGCTTTTCTCTGCAGTATTACCCTCTTGAATAAAGGCATTATTAACCCCTATCGTTAGTGCATAATTAATAACTTCGTCGTACTCATCTTCTGTTATCTTTCGATTCAAGTTATCATATTTACAAGATAAAACAGGTGTATATTGATTCATAATACTGATAAAAATATCATCATGATAAGTTGTATATAAATAATAAATAATCTCTTTAGCATCATGAACATGTCCAGGCAGTATTAAAACTCGAACAATCAAGCCACGTTTTAATAAACCATTATCAATAACTGGAGTCCCTACCTGCCGAAACATCTCATCAATCGCCATAGTAGCTGTCTCAAAATAGTTATCACAGTTAGAATACTTTACGCCTAAAGAATCATCAAAATATCTTAAGTCAGCCAAATATATATCAACCAAATTTCTCATCATAATAATTGTACCAACATTTTCATAACTACTTGTATTATAAACAACAGGTATTTTTAATTCTTTATTTTTAATTTTATGAAGAACGTTAGCAATTTGAGGAACGTAAGGAGTAGGGGTAACTAAATTAATATTATTTGCTCCCTGTTTCTGCAAATCTAAAAATATTTCTCCCAGTTTTTTATTTGAAATGTCTTTTCCATAACCATCTAAACTAATTTGGTGATTTTGACAATAAAGGCAACGCATATTGCAATTAGAAAAGAAAACTGTACCACTACCATTATCCCCAGATATAATAGGTTCTTCCCACATATGAAGGCTATAATAAGCTAGCCGAACTCTATTGGTTGCTCCACAAAACCCTTTTTCTATATAACGATTAACTCCACATTTATGTGGACATAAATAACAATTTTTTAATAAATTCATGAGTAAATCACCCCCAACATAAATTTAAATTACTTTTTTCGAACTTTAATAATATCATCATTTCCTACTTTCCCAATTAATAAACTAGAATTAATTTTATGTCTCATAGATTGATTCAGAACTTTGCCCTCATCATAATTAGCATAACAATATTTACAAAGATGTCTACAACTATTATAAACTCCAATATCTACCATTTCTACACAACTACATTTTTTACCTTTTCTAGCTTTCCAAGTAGGAAAGCACTTTCCTGTCATTTGAAAAGCTAGTTCACGAGAAAAACAATCATCAATATCAAAACCATATTCAACTAAATTGATATCTTCAAAGCAGGTATGAATTTTCATATGATGAAGATGTGCAATTTGACTAAAAGAAGTACCTATTTTTTTATAATCGTTCAAAGAAAACTCTAAGCAGTCTAAAATTTTTTTATTTTTAGAAACATTTTTATAAGTATCTAAAAAAGATATTATGATTTTAAAAACAAAGCCGTCTAATTCTTTACAAATCTTAGTAAAAGCTCGAATATGATAATCAACAGAATATTTTTTAGATAAAAAAATAGGATCGTAACGAACAACAACTCTATCTTTTCCTAGAATTTCAGAAATTTTCTTAATATCTTCTATAATTTGCTTCTTATTTTGAACATGAACTTCAACATCATTTTTATATCCAGTTAAAGTGACATGAAACAAAATAGGTTTATTCAAATCTTTTAAATATGGAATAATAGGATGGGGATTTTTTGTACAGAACAAAATAGCATCTACATCATCAAAATAAATTCTACTAATTAATCTAGGATTAAACGGATTCCGTACATCAACAAATCCTTCCTGAACTCGTTTAATAAACCATGGAGTATAAAACGCCACAATATCGGTTCTGAATGAAGCACTTAAAATGATAAACATCACCCCCAATAAGTTAATGTAGACATACAATTATAATACAATAAAAATTGAAAAAGCAAAAGAATGATAAACCAATCATAAAAATTAAAGTGTTTTTTTGAATTAAATTGACAATAAACTTTTGAAGAATTAAAATTAAAATAGAAAGGAGAATATAAATGAAAAAGTATATTGCAGAATTTATTGGAACGCTTGTTTTAGTATTATTTGGAACAGGAATCGCAGTAGTATCAGGAGGAAATCTATTAGCAACATCATTAGCCTTTGGATTAGCAATAATTGCAGAAGCATATGTAATAGGAGATATTTCTGGTTGTCATGTAAATCCAGCTGTTTCACTCGCTATGTTCTTAACAGGTAAGTTAGACAAAAAAGATTTTGGAAGTTATGTGGTAGCCCAAATTCTAGGAGCTCTTGCAGGAACTTCTGTCTTATTTATTATTTTATCTGGTACAGACTTAGGAACAGTTGCTTTAGGTGCAAACTATTATGGTGCAATGTCAGCAAATAATATAAACCTATTCAGTGCAATTGTAACAGAAATAGTATTATCTTGTGTATTCATTTATACAATTTTAGGAGTAACAAGTCACAAAAACTATGCTAATGTAACTGGTATCGTAATAGGTTTAACTTTAGTATTTGTACATTTAATAGGCATTCCTTTAACTGGAACCTCTGTAAACCCAGCGAGAAGTTTGGCACCAGCTATATTCTTAGGTGGAGAAGCACTTAAACAGGTTTGGGTATTCATAATAGCCCCACTTGCAGGTGGAGCCCTAGCTGCAACTTTATTCAAATATTTAAATAAATAAGTTATATAAAAAGAGTAAAGAAAAGTGTAAAAGCATCCTCAAAGATGCTTTTTTGATGTCAAATTACATTTATTGACAATTACAGTTTAAACTTTATTCAAAAATTTTACTATCTGTAATTTACATCTCAAAATATACATGATAAAATAAAAATGTGATTTTAATAAATATTAGAAGGAGGAAAAAATGGTAAATATTTTAGTAGATTGTTCATCCCCAGCTTTATGGTCAACTCTAAATATCTTAAAAAAAGCCTTTACATTGATACAACTTGTTGCACCAATTCTATTAATTATTTCACTAATAATAAATATTACAAAATTAGTAGCAAATCCTGAGGATAAAAAGTTACCAAAAAAGTTGTTAAATGCCGTTCTTGCAACAGTAATTATCTTTTTTATTCCGATACTAGTAAACACTGTAATGAATGCTTTAGGCGAAGACTTTGAAGTAAGTTCTTGTTGGAATACAGCTAGTAATATAAGCAAAAGTACAGAATATATAGATAATTCAAATGGTACAAAAAAGAAGATATATGAAGGTTCAACAAAATATGAAAAATAGATATGCTATTTTGTCTTAATATAATCAAAAAATGGCATAAAAGCAGTGGGAATAGCATAATTTAGATTAATTTCTTCAATTGTAGCCCAAACATATCCATCAATTTTCTTTTTTACTTCGATAAAATAACTATTCATAAACCATTTTTGATGACTAAAAATGTGTGTATTAGTAGGGCCCATTTCAATATAAACAGAGTCTTTAAACTTTTCTTTTATTTCATCATAAGTAAAAAAACCTGTTTCATTTGGGAATTCCCACATATTTTTTAATAAATTTGTTTGTCTCTTATGTAAGGCATACTTATTTTTATATTTTAATAAAAATATGGTATATTCTTCTTCAAGTTTTTCCCCTCTAGTTGATTTTCTAGGAATTAAAGTTTCATTTTGGTTTACATGAGCTTGACAACAATAGCAAAGAGGACATTTTGAGCATTTTGGGATACCATTTGGAAGACAAATAGTTTCTCCTAATTCCATAATTGCTTGATTAAAATCTCCTGATTTTTCTGGAAGAATATTCCTTAATTTACTAGCAATTGTTTTTCGAACTTGTAAACTAGAAATATCTAAATCTAAGTTATAAAGTCGACAAAAAACTCTCATCGTGTTTCCATCGACAGAAACTTCAGGAAGTTGAAAACAAATAGAGGCAATAGCTCCTGCAGTATATTCCCCAATACCCGGTAAAGAAAGAATACTATCATAGTTATCTGGAAATTCTCCGTGAAAATTGTTCATAATCATAATAGCAGCTTTCTTTAGATTTCTAGCCCTTGAATAATATCCAAGACCTTCCCATAATTTCAATAACTTATCATCGGATATTTCACTCAAACTCTTGATATCTGGGATTTCCTGAATAAAGTTGTTATAGTAATGAATAACTTTATCAATTTTAGTTTGTTGAAGCATAACTTCACTTATCCAGACATGATATGGATTAATATCTTTTCTCCAAGGAAGCTCTCTTCTGTTTTCTAAAAACCAATTTAATAATAGTGTTACATAATTTTTCATAAAAAAATTGTAGCACAAAATAAATAAAAATCAAAGAACGATATAATTATATTAAAAATAGAAAACTTTACTTTTTGATAATTATAATCTATAATAAAAAACCATTAGTAGGTGAGAAAATGAGTAAAAAGGCTAATTTATATTTAAGTATGAATGGAATACTATCATTCTTTCTGTTTATCGTTTGTATAGGATGTTTCCTTACAGTAAAAGAATTACCATTTAAACTTCCAACATCCATTCATTTTATAATTTTTTTTCTAGGTTGGGTGGCATGCTTTGTCTATGTTTCTATTGAGCTATTTTTATTTATATTATTAACAAAAAAGATAAAATTTGTAATAATTATATATTCAATAATAGAAAGTATAATAAGTATTTTTATCAATAGCAAAATCGTATTTTCAGCATTTGCTATATTTACAATATTCTATATAGTAAAAAGTATTTTGAGAATAATATTTAGCAAAAAAATATATGTAGAAAAAAAATATAACCACTATCATAAAATGTTTCGTTTTTTTAAAAAGAAAAAAAATATAAATAAAAAAGAAGAATCTATAGGATAAAGAAAAAATCGTATTAGGAACAACTATTACGATTTTTTTAATACACTCTTTTTCTTTTTTTTCATTTTTCTTAAAAATACTTCAATAAAATTAAAAATCCCAGAAACATATCGAAAAATAGCTTCAGTCATGATAGAAAAATTAATACACAACAATATTCCTTTTAAAGACATCTGTGATGAAATAGCAAAAAAATCTCTAAAATAAATAATAGAAAAAAGTATCCCCACAACACAGCCGAAGAAGATGGACCACTTATACAAATTCATGGGTTTACTAATGCTAAATAATACCATCAAACCAATGATAGAAAGCAAAATAGTGGATGAAGTAGAAATATCAGCCGCTTCAATTCCAAAAATTAATCCAAAAGCTGTCATACTACATACCATGATAGTGTCAGTAATTCCCCCAGGTATTGCTTTACGAATAATATTCGTAATAAACCGTCCATGAATTAAATCATTATTTGGAATTTGTGATAAAAGAAATGCTGGAATTCCGATTGTGAACATACTGACTAAAGAAACTTGTGCAGGAGCTAATGGATACTTTACTCCGAAATAGATAACTAAAATAGATGTTAGTAACGAAAACATATTTTTAACCAAGAATAAGCTTCCAGATCTTTCTAAGTTATTAACAACTCTTCTACCTTCCAAAACAACTTCTGGCATCTTTGAAAAGTCAGATTCCAACAATACGACTTGAGCGGCCTCACAAGCAGCTTGACTACCACTAGCCATTGCTACAGAGCAATCAGCATCTTTTAAAGCTAGAATATCGTTAACCCCATCACCTGTCATTGCTACAGTATGACCAAGTTTTTTCAGTAATCTAACAAATTTTCTTTTTTGTTCCGGTGTGACTCGACCAAATACCGTATAAGTAATAAGAGCACTTTCCATTTCTTTTTCAGTATTCAATGTGCTAGCATCAATATATTTTTCAGCATTAAAAATGCCAGCCTCTTTTGCAATTTCACTAACAGTAACTGGATTATCTCCAGAAATAACTTTAATTTCTACATTTTGTTTATGAAAATACTGAAATGTTTCTTTAGCATTTTCACGAATAGGATTAGAAAGAAAAATCAAAGCCAAAGGAGTAAATTTACCATCCAATTTTTCACCAGCAACTTCTTTTGAATAAGAACCAAAAGTCAATACCCGATAGCCTTTTTTACTATAGATTTCAATCTGCTCTTTATATTCTGAATAGCAATCCTTTAATAAGATATCAGGAGCTCCCATAACGTAATGCTCATTTTCAAAATTAACTGCACTATACTTATATTTAGAAGAAAAGCCAACCACACTAGAAGCCTTACGAGACAAATTTTTATGGAAAAACTTTTTCAAGGCATTCATAGTAATATTATCATTGTCCTGAGCTTTAACAAAGTCCCCAATTAAATCAGAAATCTCACTTTTATCTTTATTCTTTAAAACTTCAAAATCAATCACTTTCATATCATTGTCTGTAATAGTTCCAGTCTTATCGACACACAAAACATCCACTCTTGCTAAAGTTTCAATTGATTTCATATCATGTAATAAAACTTTCTTTTTAGCAAGCCTCATTGCACTTAGTGCTAAAGCAACACTAGATAGTAAAAATAGTCCTTCTGGTATCATTCCTAAAACTGAAGCCACCATAGATTGTACACTAGCCCTTAATGTTTCCCCATTTACAACAAATGACTGATAAAATAAAGTAAAACCAATTGGAATAATAACAATACCAGCAAAAATAACAATTTTATTTAATGATCTAATAATCTCAGATTGTTCATCATAATTTCCTCTTTTTGCTTGCAATGTAAGTTTTGAAATATAAGAGTCAGCCCCAACTTTTGTAAGTTTAGCATAGCATTTTCCTGAAATAATAAAGCTTCCAGATAACAATTCATCATCAACATCTTTTTTTATTTCTTCGGCTTCACCTGTAAGCAAAGCTTCATTAACAGAAACAGCACCTTTTACGATAACGGCATCAGCACAAATCTGATCTCCTGATGAAAATACAACAATGTCCCCTAAGACTAAATTTTCCGTGGGAATTTCATAAGTCTTACCTTCCCTTACCACTTTAGCAGTAGGGACATCTATCATTTGTAATTCATCAAGAACTTTTTTTGCTCTTAATTCTTGGACAATGCCAATCAATGCATTTGCAATGATGACAGGAAGAAAAGTCAAATCTCGAAAAGAACCAGCTAGTATTAATAAGATAGCTAAAAACAAAAATACAAAATTGAAATACGTAAGAGTATTTTCTTTTATAATTTGCTTTTTTGATTTCGAAGGAGGCAAAACTAAAAAATTATTTTTCCCATCTTCTTCTAGCTTAATAGCTTCCTCTTCTGTTAAGCCAAATATTTCATTCATAACTATCACCTTATTAAATTATAATATTAGAATAGGAAAACCTCAACAATTTATTAATAAATGGGCTTATAATCAACAAATAAGAATAATAATAGTTAATAAGAACAGATAATTTAATTAGATTTTCTCTATTCATCTTTTTCAGTCATTATATTTTTAGCTTAAAAACACTTAAATGAATTTAATAACTCTTTTGTATTTAATGCTTCTTTAAGGATAGTAATTAGAAATAATTATTCCATTTAGTAATTTTATATTATCCCTAAAATTGTTGCTAAACTATTTTAATTGGCAGGATTTAGTATAAGTATATTATTTCTAGTTGTAGCTTCTACAAATATTAATAATTAAGCGCATAATAATGATGCTAGTGATAATAAAATTTAAGCTTTAATCTTAAATATTTTAATTCTACAACTTTGTATTTACTTAAAATATGTGATAACAGAAAATAAAAAATAAAGAAAAAATAGTAATTTGGTTCATGTAAAGGAGCATATAAATATAACTTTAATAGTAAAAAAATATAGGGATTCAGAATCACTATTTTACTGAAAGAAATCTAGTAATATCTTCTTTACATCAACATTTATATCATCTAAATTGAAATCATTAATGGAAATATCTCTTTTAATTTCTTTTAAAAAATTAAGTTTAGTAGTTATTAATTGAGACGCTTCTTTAAATAAGCTCTTATAATTTTTATTTGTATAATCCATTATGCTATTAAACAAATACATAAAGAGTTCTATATCTCTTTTATTTATAACTTTATTTGTTAATGAGCCTATCTTATTCCATGAGTAATTATACAGATGACTTTTTTCTAAGAAAACTACTTCACAATTCTTAATTATATCAAATATAAAAAGTTCATCCTCATGATTATTATAATATTCGTTAAATGCTACGGAGTTGAATAATTTTCTTTTATATAGCTTTCCCCAAACAGTACAAAAAATTTTTTCTGCTAAAAATTTGCGAAAAACTTCTTTTTTACTACTTATTTTTATACTATCGTAAGTATGAAAAATTTTATATTCATTTAGATAGTTATTGCATTGTACTAAATCAGCTTCACTTTCTATAATATCTTTATATAGTATCTCAATTGCATTTATTTCAATTGTATCATCAGAATCAACAAAGGATATATATTCTCCAGTAGAATTTTTAATTCCAATATTTCTAGCATGAGATACTCCACAATTTTTAATATTTATTATTTTGATTCTTTTATCTTTTTTTTGGTATTCTTCTAAAATATTAAGTGAGTCATCAGTAGATCCATCATTAACAACAACTATTTCTATATTTTGATATGTTTGATTAATAATACTATCAAGGCAATGAGGCAGATATGGTTGTGAATTATAAACAGGTATAACGATACTGATTAATTGATTCATTTTAATCTCCTTAATTATCTATATTTATTAATAAAATCACATAACAGAGTCTTATTTCCCATTAAATACTCATATTTGCTTAATTCTGGAGAACATTCAGAGTTGACAACATCTTTTTTTTCTTCTTCTGTTAAATAACAATTATAAATATCATATATTTTAATTATTTTCTTTAAGCTTGCAAAAGTCTTACGATTTATATAATTTCCATTATAAACATTTTCAATTCTATTATATAATCTAACGATAGCAGTAAATGCAAGCCTTGCTATTGTTGTTTCTGCAGCTTTATTTTTTATTATACTTTCTAGAGTATGTCGAAATCCCAATGAATAGTAAAGTTCATATTTTGAATAATAATCATTTGAACTTGATCGTGTTAAAGAATCTTGATTGAAAACTCTAACATACGTTGTATCATCAATTCTTTCAATATATGGTGAAAAAGCATAAAATTGCTGATTAAATGAATTATCCTCTTCTCCATATAAATAAGGAAAGTTTATTCCATGTTTTTTTATAAAATGTCTATTATATAATTTTCCTTGTATATCAATCCAATCTTCAGTATACAAATAATAATAGTCATCTACTTGTTCTGATATATTACTAAATACCATATCACAATTTGTTTCCTCCATCTTTTTATTCAAGTTTTCAACAGAAGAAAAAGAGAAAAAAACGTCATCTGAATCTAAGAATAGAATTCTTTCATTTGTACTATGTTCTAAGCCATATTGCCTAGCATATCCAGGACCATGATTTTTATCAAGCTTATATTCAGTTACATCAATTATATTGCTAAATTTTTTAATGACAGTTGAATAATCACTATCAGAATTATCATTTATTATATATACTTTTAATTTATCTTTAATTGATTGATTTGATATAGAAATTAAAGCCCTTTCTATTGTTTTATGTGCATTATACGCTGGAATAATAATGTCTATCATAAAAATCACCTCCACTAACTTAATTATATATTATAATATTAAAAAAAACTATAAAATTAAAAGAATAAAGTATTATGCGCTAATTTTTATTTGGATGTCCGTTTTTAATTAAATAACGGAATTAAGTCTGATTATAGTATAATATTACATGTTTCTATGCAGTTATAAGGAGGAATTAAAAATGAAAACATGGA
>CACZQK010000069.1 GCA_902783315.1 uncultured Erysipelotrichaceae bacterium
AAAAAGAAAAATGATGAAAAAACGCTTGCACAACAAGAAAAAACATAGTATAATACAGATATTGCTGGAGTACCAGAAATACCAATACTCAGAATAAGAATTTCCGACTTATCCTTAGTACTGGCGAATAAATAGGAAAGGAAGTGTAAAGATGGCATTAACAAAAGAAGAAAAGCAAAAAATCGTTAAAGAATTTGCGACGAATGAAAAAGATACAGGTTCAGCAGAAGTACAAATAGCAATTCTTACAAAAGAAATTAACGAATTAACAGAACATTTAAAAGTACATATTCATGATTATCATTCACGTAGAGGACTTCTTAGAAAAGTTGGAAAACGTAAGAATTTGTTACAATATTTAGCTAAGAAAGATATTCAAAGCTATCGTGAAATAATTAGAAAATTAGGTTTAAGAAAGTAGACACATTTTTTAGTGTCTCTTTTTTTTAGAAAAGAGAGGTGTGTTATGAAGAAAAAAAAGAAAACTTTTGAATTAGACTTTTATGGAAGAAAAATTATAGTAGAACAAGGAGAATTAGCGAAACAAGCTGATGGTGCTGTCCTTGTAAGATATAATGATACTGTTATTTTAACAGCTGCAGTAGTATCAAAAACCGTAAATTTATTATCTGATTTTTTTCCACTAACAGTAAATTATCAAGAAAAACTATATTCTGTAGGTAAAATACCCGGGGGGTTCATTAAAAGAGAAGGCCGTCCTAGTGAGGCAGCAACACTAGCAGCTCGTATGATTGATAGGCCAATGAGACCATTATTCCCTGAAGGATTTAAAAATGAAGTCCAAGTAATTTCTACAGTTCTTTCTGTAGATCAAGATTGTTCACCAGAATTAACAGCGATGCTTGCCTCATCTTTAGCAGTATCCATCTCTAAGATTCCGTTTAATGGCCCAATAGCTGGAGTAAAAGTAGGAAGAGTAGATGGCAAATTTATTATTAACCCTACTCCAGAAGAATGTGAAAAATCAGAATTAGAATTAACAGTTGCTGGAACAAAAGATGCAATTAACATGGTAGAATCTAGCGCTAAACAAGTATCAGAAGAAATCATGCTAGAAGCCTTAATGTTTGGGCATAAAGCCGTAAAAGAATTAATAAAGTTTGAAGAAAAAATTATCAAAGAAATTGGGGAAGAAAAAATGGAATATGAAACATTAACCCCAGAAAAAGAATTAATCGAAAGAATTGAAAAATTAATTACGAAAAAGATGGATAAGGCCCTTCGAATAAAAGATAAATTAAAAAAATACGCTGCTATTGATGCAATAAAAGAAGAAATGAATGAATTATTCACAAAAGAAAATGAAGATTCAATGAAAGAAGAAGAATTAAAAGAATTACTAGTAAAAGTGCAAATGGTTGTATCAGATATTGAATATAATTTATTTAGAAGCATTGTGGTAAAAGAAAAATTAAGAGCAGATGGTCGCAAGATGGATGAAATAAGACCATTATCAGCAGATATTGATTTGTTACCAAGAACACATGGTTCTGCATTGTTTACAAGAGGAGAAACTCAAGCCTTAAGTATAACAACTTTAGGAGCTTTAAATGAGCATCAAATTATTGATGGTCTAAGTATGGAAGATCAAAAAAGATTTATGTTACATTATAACTTTCCGCAATTTTCAGTAGGAGAAACAGGAAGATATGGAGCACCAGGAAGAAGAGAAATAGGTCACGGAGCATTAGGCGAAAAAGCCCTAGCCCAAGTAATTCCCACAGAAGAAGAATTTCCATATACTATTCGAGTAGTATCTGAAATATTAGAATCAAATGGATCATCATCACAAGCAAGTATTTGTGCTGGATGTATGTCATTAATGACTGCTGGAGTTCCAATAAAAGCCCCAGTTGCCGGCATTGCTATGGGATTAATCACTCATGAAGATAAATACACTATTTTAACAGATATTCAAGGAATGGAAGATCATTTAGGAGATATGGACTTTAAAGTTGCCGGAACAGAAACTGGTATTACTGCTCTTCAAATGGATATTAAAATTAAAGGTATCACAGAAGCTATTTTAAAAGAAGCTCTAGCCCAAGCTAAAAAAGCTAGAATGGAAGTTCTAAAAGTAATGAAAAAGGCAATAAAAGAACCAAGAAAAGAAGTTTCAAAATATGCTCCAAAGATGATAACATTTACAATTAATCCATTAAAGATAAAAGATGTTATTGGAAAAGGTGGAGAAACAATTACAAGAATTATCTGTGAAGCATCAAATGTTACAGAAGTAACAAATATTAACGCTGTTAAAGTAGAATTAGAAGATGATGGAAGAGTAATTATTTATCACTCTGACCAAGAAATTATTGATAAGACAAGACAAATGATTGAAGAAATTGTAAGGGAAGTAGAAGTAGGAAAAATCTATGAAGCAAAAGTTGTAAAAGTAGAAGACTTTGGCTGCTTTGTACAGCTATGGCCAGGATGTGAAGGAATGGTACACGTATCACAGCTTGCTAACGAAAGAGTAGATAAAGCAAGTGATGTTGTATCAGTAGGCGATGAAATAATTGTTAAAGCATTAGGAATGGATAAAAGAGGCAGACAAAACTTCTCAAGAAAAGATGCCTTACCAAAACCAAAGAAGAAAGAGATAAAAGAAAAATAAATAAAAAAGTAATGCATATTATTTTTAGACTATTAACCAAAGAAGATTGTTAATAGTTTTTTTGTAAAAGGATTGCTAAGAAAAGCTTGCATTTACATCGTTTTCATTATATGATATAATACATTCAACGGGAGGGTATTGGATATGTTTGACTTAATAAAAAGTATTATAAAATGGCTTATTGTCATAGCTATAATAGGTTTAATAATTTTCTTTGCGGCTAAACTAGCAAATTCAACAACAACAAAAACCAAAAAAACACGGAATTCAAATACAGAAATACGTACAGCAGAAAATGCCACTACAAGTACTACTAATAATACTACTTCATCAGGAATGGAAAGAGGTAATAGTAGTTCAACAACAAATAACTCAACTACAAATAATTCAACAACAAGTAATAATGTAGTAGTTAATTCTCCAGATACTGCAACAACATCTGGACCAAGTATTGTATTTGGTTTTATAATAATAGGCCTAGGTACATATTATATTAGAACAAGAAAAGCTTTATAGATAGTTTATTAAGATTCATATTTGAATCTTTTTTTCATATATATAATTAGGTGAAATTATGAAAAAAAAACTTTATCATGTAAGCTTTCTTTTTTTAGCTCTTTTTACGTTTTATCATACTTATCAAATAGAAAATAGTTTAAATAATAATAATCCAATTATATATGAAATAAATAAAACAAAGACAAAATACAAAAAAGATTATATTAATGCCACAATCATTGGAAATAGCATATTATCAGGAAAAAATGGCAAAGATATTAATTTAAAAAAGTCCTATAAAAAGATGAAACAATATGGTTCATATAATGAAATATTAACGACAATAAAAGAAACAACTCCTAAAATATCAATAGAGAATAATTATGATAAATATTTAGTAGGAGGAAATCAAACAGACAAAAAAATGTCCTTTATATTTCCTATAAAAGACAACAAAGAATTCATAAATATTTTAAAAATATTAAATAATAAAAAAGTACCTGGAACATTCTTTATAGATGGAACTTTCTTAGAAAAAAACATCTCTTTTATAAAAGAAAATAAAGAACATGAATTTGAATTATTAAGTTATCAAAATAGTTATGAAGAATCTTTCTTTAAAACATCTTTATCTTATTTATCATCTATTTCAAATAATAAGCCAAAATATTGTTATACAGAAGTAGAAAAAGAGTCCTTATTAAATCTTTGTAAAAAAATGAAATTACATACAGTAAAATCACCTATAATAATAAAAAAGAATCTTTATCAAAAAATAAAAAACAATCTAAAAAATGGAACAATTATCTCTATTGATAATAACTATTACACTGAAAAAGAGTTATCCCTTACAATTGATTATATAAAAGAAAAAGGATACAAATTAGTTTCTTTAAATGAATTACTTACAGAAGAAAACAATGAATAAAAAAGTCTTAACAATTATTGTTAAGACAAATAGTAATAGTAGAAGAACTATTTCCACGATATTTTCCATCTAAAAAATCATCTTCACTATCATAAGTAAATACAGTTAAATGAATAGGAGATTTAATTTTATCAACATAAGCCCCACATTGAAGTTTGAGTGCAGTAAACAAAGTAGTATCAGAATATTCTGATTCTTCAATATGAGAATAAAAACCTTTTCCTTGATTTATATAATCATCATATAAATACCCCATAAGATATTCCCAATGATCCATAGTATTTTGTGGAGTAAGAATCAAATAAGATACTTCTTCTCCTGTATCTAATAGAAAATCAATAGAAAAGCCAATCTTTATATTTAACTTTTCTTTATACTTAATATATTCTTCATAAAAACTAGATGCAAAAGAAGAATTAAGTGTAATGACTTCTTCTTTTGATGGATAAATCTGAAAAACACCAATATCATCTAATGCATTATAAGATCCAGAAAGATTACTGATTTTTGTCAAAGTATTTCCTTTTAACTGATAAAAAGAAATTGGAGTGTCATTTAAATCTTTATATTCCTCAATAATAGGAATTTCTTCTTTATTCTCTTCTTTAGGAAGAATTTTTTTATTTTCTTTACTACATCCACATAATAATAGAATAAATAATAAAAGATAAATCCTTTTTTTCATATAATTATCACCTAAAGATAGTTTAATATTAAAATAAAAGTCTTGCAATAATAAAAAAAGTAAATATAATGAAGATATAGAGAAGGAGATAATATAATGGAATTAAGTGAAAATAATATAATGGAATTAAGCGAAGAGGCCCAAGATAGTTATTTGGATTTTTGTGGTGTTAGTTGGAGAACAATGGATGACTATTGGAACACAGCACCAGGAGTATCTTGTGTAACAACATTACATTATAATCGTGATCAAAATGTGGTAAAAGTGGTACATGAAATACGGGATTATGAATATTGTTACTATGATAAAGATGGTCTTGTAGAAAAAGAGTCTTACAATTATTATCTTCTAGAACATACATTTACAATGCTAGATAAAGCCACTCTGGAATATAAAATCAAAAAAACAACATATCATCGCCAAGGTAGTGATAATTATAGAACATACGATCCCGGTGATACCTCCCTCAGTCCTACTAAAGAAGAAGAGCTCCACCTCTATCAAGTGCCAGAAAACTTTAAATTGAAAAATGGACTAAATCCATCAATAATGAAAGAAATTGAAAAAAAAGAAGCAACAA
>CACZQK010000070.1 GCA_902783315.1 uncultured Erysipelotrichaceae bacterium
AAAATAGAAAAAGTAATTATGAGTCAATATAAAAAAAGGGGCTTGTTTGAAAGAGGTAAATATTATGAATGATAAAAAAGTTTGTCAGGGATGTGGAGTTTTGCTGCAAGATGAGAATGTGTTGCAGGAAGGATATACAACCAATTTAGAAAATGATATTTGTCAGAGATGTTTTAGAATGAAAAATTATGGTGAATATCAAAGTGTTGCTAAAACAAATGAGGAGTATATGAAAATATTACAGGGGGTTGCTGAAACAAAAGACTTAGTTCTATATATTGCTGATTTGTTGAATTTGGAAAAGACTATTGAAGATATTCGTTCTATTATATCTAATAAAATGATTTTGGTTTTAAATAAAAAAGATGTTTTACCAAAATCTGTGAAAGAGGAAAAAATAATTCAATATTTTGAAAAAGAGAATCATCTTTTTGAAGAAGTTATTGTTATTTCTACTTTTAAAAATTATAATATTGATTATTTATTAAAAAGAATAAAATATTATCAAACGAGTAGAAATGTATATGTTGTGGGGCATACCAATGCTGGGAAGAGTAGTTTAATTAATAAACTTATTCATAATTATTCTGATAGTGGTCAAGAGTTAACAATGAGTCCATTACCTTCTACTACTTTAAATACGATTCATATTGTTATTGATGAACATTTAACATTAATTGATACTCCAGGGCTTGTTGATGCTGGTTCTATTTTAAATCATGTAGATGAAAAAATGGTAAAGAAAATATCTGCTAGAAAAGAAATTAAACCTCGAACATATCAACTTCGAAAGAATCAATCTATTATTATTGAAGATTTAATACGAATTGATTATGTAGAGGGTGAAAAAAACAGTTTTACTTTGTTTATATCAAATGATTTAAAAGTAAGAAGGCTTTTAAATGTTTTTAACAATGAAGATTTAAAAGATAAAAATAAAATTACTTATCAGGTTAAATATGATGAAGATTTGGTTATTAGTGGTTTAGGATTTGTAAAAATTGTTAATAAAGGTGTCATTGATTTATATATGGATAAAAATATTGATTCTTTTTTAAGAAAAAGTTTAATTTAATCAGTAGGTGATATTTGTGAATAATAAAGGGTTTACTTTAGTTGAATTGTTAGTTGTGATTGCTGTTATGGGAATTGTTACTGGGATGGTAGCTCCTTTGGTGAGAAATGTTCAATTTGGACAGGAAAACAGAAAATATGAAACGTATTTAAAGAGCTTAGTTTATGGTGCTAAGTTGTATGTTAATGCTTATGAAGAAGATTTGTTTGGATATGAGCGTACTGGTTGTGCTATTATTACATATGAGGATTTAATTAAGAAAAAGTTGGTAAAGGATATTGATATTAAAGATGTTAGTTGTCACTCTGAAAAAACGCTTGTTAAAGTCGTAAAGTTTGATGGTCAATATACATATGTTCCTCAACTTGGCTGTGGAAATAAGATAGGGGAAGAACTTCAAGATATCACAGTTTATCCTGCTGGTCGTAATATTAATGTTCTTTCTTGTGATTTTGAAGCACTAGCAATTATGAATTTTTCGACTGATCCTGAAAGTAGTGATTCTATTGATAAGAAAAGTCTTGTTATCGGGTTAAATCTTTTTTCAGATACAGGTGTTAATTTGGCACCTCAAATAGAGTATGGTTTTAGCCTTTCACAGGATGGTACCGTTGCTAACAATATGTGGCAACCTTTGAATATCAGTATTCCGAGTATTAAAGAACAAAAAGGGAAGATAGTCAATGGGGAAGGTGTTTTGGTAAACGCTAGCCTTTCTACATTTGGAGGAATAACTGGTGTGTATTATTTGGTTTTAAGAATTTCTAGGTTGCAAGATTTAGCAGGAAGAAATTATACTAAAGGAGATAATCCGTATGTTTATTTAGGACCATTTAAATTGGATAATGAAGCCCCTAATTTTAATGATTCACAAATTGCTTCTTTTAACACTAATAAACCAAAAATAAATCTTAAAGTAACGGATAATTATTCTAATGCAAAAGATTTACAAATGTGTATTTCAGTTGATACGGATATATGCACTGATTATGTAAAATATAAGACGAAGACAAATGCTATAAAAGTTAGTCCAAATCATGATGGTAGTACTCATGATATTTATGTCTTTGTAAAAGATGTGGCAGGTAATATTGGTAGTAAAAAATTTGAATATACAGTTCCAAGTGTATGACAACCGTTTTTATTAGCATTTCTGTTTTTTAGAAAGAGATAAGAACTCTTTCTTTTTTTTTGTAAATATTTTGTCAATAGTGGAAAAATAAGTTAAAAAACTTTACAAATTTATTACTTTTATGTACTATTATAGTAAGTAGTGGTTGATAGTGGTGAAAAGTGGGGGATAAGATGTTTATAGGAGAGTATCATCATACAATTGATGAAAAGGGAAGAATTATTATTCCAGCTAAGTTTCGAGATGAGCTTGGTGGTAATTTTATTATTACTCGTGGAATTGAGGATTGTCTTTTTGTCTATTCCTTAGAAAATTGGAATCGGATTGTTCAAAAATTAAGTTCTTTACCATTCACCCGTAAAGATGCCCGAGTTTTTAATCGCTTCTTTATGTCAGGCGCTACAAGCGTAGAATTAGATAAACAAGGACGGGTTAATGTTTCTGCACCTTTAATTGATTATGCAAAGTTACAAAAAGATTGTGTTATTATTGGTACAGGCGATCGACTTGAAATTTGGTCACTAGAGTCTTGGAATGGTTTCTTTGATTCTACCAAAAATAGTATGTCAGACATAGCCGAGAATTTATTTGATGAGAGTGTGAATCTATGATGGAAAAACATGTCAGTGTATTGCTAAAAGAATCTATTTCCTCCCTAAATTTAAAAGAAAATAGTATCATAGTTGACGCTACATTAGGCTATGGTGGGCATAGTAGTAGCATCTTAGATAGAATAAAAAAGGGGTATTTATTCGCCTTTGATCAAGATAGTGAAGCGATAAAGTATAGTACCAATCGGCTTTCTAAGGTTGGTACTAACTTCACTATCATAGAGAGTAATTTTGTTCATATGAAGGATGAACTTGAAAAATTGGGAGTGGAACAAGTTGATGGGGTTTTATTTGATCTTGGTGTTTCATCTCCACAGTTGGATGAAGGCGAGAGGGGTTTTTCTTACCATGTTGATTCTAGACTTGATATGCGGATGAATCAAAAACAAATGTTATCAGCTTATGAAGTGGTGAATCAGTATACAAAAGATGAACTGTCTAAAATATTTTTTAGATATGGAGAAGCTCAATTTGCTAATAATATTGCTAAAAAGATAGTTGAGTATCGAGAAAAAAAACCAATTGAAACGACTTTAGAATTGGTAGAAATAATTAAAACAGCCGTACCTATGAAATTTCGCAAGGATAAGCATCCTGCAAGACAAATCTTTCAGGCTATTCGAATTGAGGTTAATCATGAGTTGGAAATTCTTGAACCTAGTATTAATCAGGCCTTAGATTTGCTAAAAGTTGGTGGTAGGTGTGCCGTTATAACATTTCATTCTTTAGAAGATCGATTGGTTAAGAATATATTTAAAGAAAAGTGTGGAATTGATGCTAAAGTAAAAGGTATGCCTAATATTCCAGAAGAATATTTACCAGATTTTTGTTTGGTAGAGAATAAAGCTATTAAACCTAGCAAAGAAGAAATAGAAGCTAATCCTAGAGCACGAAGTTCTATACTTAGGGTTATTGAAAGAATAAAATAGGAGATGAAAAAAATTGAAGAAGGTAAAAAAGAGGATAAAAATTTCAAAATTTGAGAAATTACTATATACTTTGGCCGTTTTCTTGTTAGTAATTTCTCCTGTTTCTATTGTCTTTTCTAAGGCTACTCTTGCTGAAATAAATTTTGAAGTTGAAAAACAAAAGAAAGAAATTGAAAAACAAAAGAAGACAAACGAATCTTTAACTATGACAATTGACGAGTTGGCTTCTTTAACTAAAATACAGCAAGTTGCAGAAGAACAAGGTTTGAGTTATAATAATAATAATATAAGGTCTATAAGGGAAGATAATTAATATTAGGAAGTGATAACTTGAAAAAGAAGAGAAGAAAAAACAATATTAAGTATTCTAGGTTGTTTATATTAACTTCTCTTCTTTTATTTTGCCTAATGATTGGAAGAATTATTCAACTTGGTTTATCTAAAGAGATTGATGGAATTAATTTGAAAAAATTAGCTAGTAAAAGGACTACTAAAACAGATATTGAAGTGGCAAAGAGGGGGACCATTTATTCTAACGATGGTGATATTTTAGCCCAAAATGTTTCTTCTTATAAATTGATTGCTTATTTAGATTCAAAAAGAACAACAAATGAGAATAGGCCTCAACATGTTGTTAATAAGGAGGAAACTGCTGAAAAGTTGTCTCCTATTTTAGGGATGGAGAAGGATGTTGTTTTAGGTTATTTAGAAAAAGAAAACGTTTATCAAACAGAATTTGGTCCTAGAGGTAAAGGACTTAGTGAACTTCAAAAAAAGCAAATTGAGGATTTAAATTTGCCGGGGCTTGATTTTATTGAAAGTTTTAAAAGATACTATCCTAAAGGAGATTTTGCATCTTATACGATAGGATATACTAAAAGTACTAGTGATAAGGATAGTACTATTAAAGGTGAGATGGGGATTGAAAAACAGTATAATGGTATTTTAAAGGGTGAAGATGGTTATACTCGTTATCAGAAAGATTTGCAGGGGTATAAAATTGCTAATACACCAGTTGATGTTAAAGAGGCTATACAAGGAAAAGATATTTATTTGACGATTGATTCTAGTATTCAATTTTTTATCGAGCAAGCGTTAAATTCTGCTGACAGAGAATATGATTGGGAATGGTTTACTGTTACTGTAATGGATGCTAAAACAGGTGCTATTTTAGGAACAGCAACAACACCTTCTTTTGATCCTAATAAAAGGGATATTACTAATTATTTGGATTTGTTTTTATCTTCTCCTTATGAGCCCGGCAGTACTATGAAAACATTTACTTATATGGCAGCTATGGAAAATGGCGTTTATAATGGGGCTGAGACATACAAGTCAGGAATTTATGTAACGAGTGATGGCACTGAAATTGGGGATTGGAATAGAGATGGTTGGGGAGTCATTTCTTTTGATAAGGGATATGCTATGAGTAGTAATGTTGGGGTTATTAATATAATTAGTCGGCATATGTCAAGCGTGATGCTTCGCCAATACTTTAGAAGATTAGGATTTGGAAGAAAAACAGGGATAGAGCTTCCTAATGAAAATAAAGGGAATTTGGAATTTAAATATGAAACAGAAATCTATAATGCTGGTTTTGGACAAGGTATTACTACAACACCTGTTCAGAATGTGAAGGCTATGACCCCACTTACTAATGATGGAATGTTACTTAAACCTTATCTTGTTTCAAAGATTGTTGACTCACAAACAGGTGAAATTATTTTAGAAAATAATAGGGAAGAGATTGAAAGAGTTGCTTCAACAGCAACGGTTCAAAAGATGACTCAACTTATGGATGATTGTGTTAATGGTATCGGAAATACTGGTAGTGGATATCGAATTGATAGTGGGGAACTTATAGGAAAAACAGGTACTGCTCAGATTGCAAATGCTAATGGAGGAGGTTATTTGTTAGGAAAAGAAGATATTATTTCTTCATTTTCAGGAGTTTATCCAAAAACTAATCCACAAATTATTATATATGCCTCTGTTTCTAGACCTAGTGGTGGTAGTCAGAAACCAATTAGTAATGCTGTTAAAGAGATTGTTTCTAATATTTCAAAGTATTATGGAAATAATGATAGTGTTACTACTTCTATTGATATTAAGAATTTTGAAGTACCTTCTTTTGTTAATAAAAAGGTGGATTATGTTAAGAATTTGTTAGATTTAAATGGTGTTAAATATGTTTTTTTAGGAAATGGTGATAAAGTTGTTAAACAAACTCCAGACTCTAAAAGTGTTATTGCTACCAATGATGTAATTTATCTTGTTACTAATGATTCTAATCTAGTTGTTCCAAATGTAGTTGGGTTATCTTCTAAAGTTGCTAAGAACTTACTTCAAAAGCTTGGAATAGTTGTTCATTTAGATGGAGTGGGGTATGTTAATTCTCAATCTGTTGATGAAGGTATGCCGATTACAGATGGTATGGAAATTACGTTACAACTTTCTCCTCGATATTTGGTGGAGTAGTGTATGGAAAAGAAAATTAAAATTGTTTTTGAAATATTGTTTGTTGTGATTGCCATTTTTTATTATTATAAGAATATATTTGTTCCTCAATTTCGTGCTAAAATGGGGTCTAGTGATTATCTTATTCAGACTGAATCATATTCTAATATGGTAGAATTATTTATTGATGAAAAGGTTAATTTTGCTTTTGTTTGGAATCGTGAGGAAAAAATATATCATATGTTTTTCTTTTCTGAAGATTCTGCTTGTTTATATAATAAAAATATTGAGGGGAAGTCGTTTGATAGTGCTATCGGTTTAGTGTTTCAATTATTAAATGAAAATAACTATTTAAATTCAGGTTCGTCTATTAAAATAGTCCGTTATGGAGCTAAAGACTATCAGGATTTTAGAAATTCTTTTGTTACTAATCTTAATCAATATGGAATTTTTAGCTTTTTAGAAGAGCAGAATACATTGGAAAGAAAAAGTCAAGAATTAGGTTTAGGAGAAACTAAAAAGAAATCTTTATTATTGGCGATGGATTTTTATTCTAAAGAGAGAGGGAAACTTAGATGAAATTTATAAAGTGGCTTTATAATCATTTGATTGTTGTTTTATGCCTTACGATTTTATGTGTGGTGATAGGTTTTATTATTCTTGCACTTGTATTAAAGAGTGAAAGAAATTCTATTCCTGTATTTGATGTTTCTTTTGTTGATATCAAAAAAGAATCTGTAGTTAAGGGATCAGCAATTGAACCTGTTGCAACAGCTAATATTTTGGATGGTGGTCAAAAAATTGATATGAACTTTACTTTAAATTCTGTTCATGATGAGTTTACTTATTTGGTTACCATAGAGAACAAAGGAACATTACCAGCTGAGATAGTTGATATTTTGCAAAGCCCGGATTATTCTATCCAAACTTTTCAAAATATGATTGCGCCTATTTCAATTTCTTTATCTGATATTAAAGGAAAGGTAATTCCTGTCGGAGCTCAATTAACATTAAAAATTATTGTGTATTATCCTCCCTCTAATTTTGAGGTTCAGAGGAAGGATTTTTCTTATAGTATTGGGATAATTGCAAAATCTCATTAAGTTAAAGATTTGTTTTTATAGTATTAATATCCTTTGTTGACAGGGATATTATTTCTTTTATATAATCAAATTGTATGGTGTGGGAAAAATGAACTAATAATTTAATTATCGAGAGAAATAGAAAGAAGGTAATAATTATGGAAAACAAAGAAATTAGTCGAAAAAAAAGTATAAAAGAAATTAAAAATAATGCTCAAAACACTAAAAGCAAGAAATCAAAAAGCAATGTCAAAAATATTAGGCGTAATAACACTAAAAAAAGTGAAAAAGAGGGAAAGAAAAGTTCAAGCTCTTCTGTTTTATTATGGGCAGCATTTCTTGCCTTATTTGGGCTTGTTATTGGGTTGAGCGTTTTAGTTTATCAAAAGTCTGAAAAACAAAAAAATTACGTAGAGGCTAATATTAGTATTCCTGTCTATAAAACGGATTCTCATTTTTCGTTTAATATTAATGCCTTTAATCTATCTTCATCTAATGAGGAATATGTCTTTCGAATTCGTAATTATAAAAATAGTCAAATAGCTAGTAAAGATTTAGTATATAACATCTTAGTTCAAAATCCAACGGATGCTGTTATAAAGCTTACTAAGGGAAATAGTAAGAAGAATCTTATGGTTAATCAATCTAGCACAATATTGGAATCCCAAAGCTTTTTGACAGAAAATAAGGAAGATATTTACTATTATATTTCAGTTATAAAGAAAGGTCAGAATATTGACCCAAAAGATTTGATTTCTGTTGTTATTACTAGCTAAAAAGGGATAAATA
>CACZQK010000071.1 GCA_902783315.1 uncultured Erysipelotrichaceae bacterium
TCATCATCTGCTTCTACATAAATTGTTGAATTAGTTGCTGTTCCACTTATTACATAAACTCCTTCTTTTGTAATATTTATATCTTTGTCACTTGTTACAGTATATTTTGTGGCATCAGTTGTATCTACTGTTTGTTCTAGATCTCTATCAGTAAACATATCTGATGTACTATAGGTATCATTTGTAACCGAAGTAGAGTTTGTTGAATTGTTTTTTTCACTATAATTTGAGTTGTTTGTATTATTAGAACTATTATCTTTTATGAAATATCCAATTAAACAAGCAAGAACAATCACTAAAACTACTACTAAAATCATATATTTCTTATTTTTCATTATCATCTTCCTTTCTATTTTGTTGAAGCAGGTATTTCACTTACTTCATTACCATTGATTATTATTTTTCCTCCATTTAATGTAGCTTCTCCTACATAATCGAATGGTAAACTAGCTGTTATATCAATTGTTCCTCCATTGATAGTTATATCGCCGTTTGAATCAATCGCATCAGTATCTCCTTCATCAACTTTGATTGTGAGAGTTCCATTATTCATTTCAAATAAAGCGTTGTATGATTCACTTTTATTTGCCGCATTGATTCCATCATAAGTTGCATCTATATTAATGTTACCACCATTGATTTGAATGTAAGTTCCTTCAATTCCTTCTCCTGCTGTAATATTAATTTCTCCATCATCTACTTGAACAACTGATACAGCATGTATTCCATCATCAACTACATCAATGTTAATTATTCCACCACCAATATAGGCATATCCAAGTTTATCATCATCGCTATTTTCTGTATGTATTCCATCATCATCAGATTTGATGTTTACTTCTCCATCAGACATTGCAAATGAATCATTAGCTTGAAGTCCTTTTGATGTTGCAGTTATATTATAAGTTCCTCCAGTTACTTTTAAATCATCTTTTGAAACAACTCCATTATCAGTTGAATTAATTGTTAGAGTTGCTGTTCCATTTAAAGTTATATCTGACCTAGAAAATATTACACCATCCGTTTTTGTACTACCATCCTTTATAAAGGTATCAGTTACGGAAAGTGTACTATCATCAGATGTAGTTATAAATACTTTATCGCCTGATTTAACATATATACATGGGAAATTCGTGTTAGTAATACTTACACCATTTAAAACAATTTGAACTTTATCATCGCTTGCTGCTTCTACATAAATTGTTGAATTAGTTGCTGTTCCGCTTATTACATAAACTCCTTCTGTAGTAATTGTAATATTCTCATCCGATTTAACTATATAACTTACTGCACTTGATGTGTCAGCAGCTTGTTTTAAATCTCTTGATGAAAATAATTCTGATTCATTATATATTCCAGTTATTTTAGTATTAACTTTTACTGTTTCTTCATTTTTTGTTAATAAATAAATTCCTATACAAAGTATTAAACCTAAAACTACTGTAAATATTATTATTCCCTTATTTTTTATGATAATTACCTCCTTCTCTATTTTAAAACTTCAATTTTATATAATCCCATATATGTATTATCTATAAATAATTCTACTATATGATTATCTTCATATCTTATGTTATTGCTATCTTCTAATGCATTAATCTTAGTTAATATGTATCTACTACTTGGTTCCATTCCCATAATTGATATAACATTATCTCTAACATTTTTTCCTGGTGAAAGAAGTTCTAAATGTAACATATAATTATCATTTCTTTCCACATTCATTCTTCCATCTGATCTTGTAATTCTGTTATTAGAGTCTTTTAAATTATCAAATAAATATATGTTAATAGGAATATTATTTTTTCTATTTTCTTTATTCATATTGTAGTTGATACTTAATGTTGGAAACTTCGTACATATCAAAGAATATATGTGATATGACTTATCATTATAAATCATTATCTTAAACTCATAATTTTCAATTTTTTCTTCACTTAATTCATCTTTTAAGATAGCTATTTTTGCATTATTATTTGATTTATATTTAACACTTGGATTATATGAATTATTACTATCACTTATAATTGAATAATATATTATACTCTTACTTTCATCTATTATTAATTCATATTCATTATAATTAATATTATCTATTTTTAAATTTAAATCTTCATTGCGATTATTTACAATACTATCCCATTTATCTTTACTTATGCTAAGACTATTATAATTTTTTGTCTTAAATATTATAAGCAAAACTATTACTATTATTGAAGTAAAAGCACATATAATTATTAATATTTTATTCTTATTCATCCTATACTATATCATCTGCATCGTATTCAATGATTGAATACTTTTCAATTGCTTTATTTTTGGATAGTATTTTATTTAATTCTTTAATTTCTTTATATAAAAATTCAATTACATAATCATATCCCTTTGAAGTATAATTTCTAGACTTTATTTTATAATTTACCTTTTTCTCATTAAGTATTTTTTCAAGTTCACTTTCAAAGTCTTCTTTTGAATGTAGTATTAATACATATGGCTTTCTTCCAAAATTAACATGATCAAGTATTATTAATAGTATTGTAACAAATACACTAGTTATTACTCCAACAACATATAACTGACATCCACATACAATTCCAACAAATACACTCCATAAAAGATATACCATATCAACAGGATCTTTAACTGCTGTTCTAAATCTTATGATAGCAAGAGCTCCAATCGTACCTAATGTTATAACTATGTTTGATTGTAAACATAATATTATCATTGAAATAAAGAATGGTAATACCGCTACTGAAATGTTAAAAGATTTATTATAAAAAGACCTATGTGATATAAATCTATATACGATAAACTCATAAACTGATAATACTAATGTCATTATCAGTACTGCAACTATTACTGATGTTGTAATAGCATTACTTGAAAATGAATTTGTTATGTTTTCTATTATATTTTGCATTTTTTATTCTCCTATCTCATATATGAATCAACTATTTTTCTTCCAAAATAATACTTTGAAAAAGATGTTTGATTCATACTATTTAATTCTAATATATTTTTTATGTATGATGGCAAGATATGATCAAATTTAACCTCTAATAAATTCATATTACTTGGCATTATATAGAATTTTCTATAATCATTATCCAAAAATTTATCTAATTCATATGATGTTGAAATCTTCATATCAAATGTAACTCTAACATTAGATATTTCTTCAACATAAGCAATTCTTTCATAATCAATGATTATCTCTGGATGATAACCATTTTTCATCATATCAACTGCTAACTCTTTTATTAATTTTTTACTTGTCTCATAAACTAATTCTTCAATATTTCCAGATGCAATCAAGTTATATTCATCTAATGTTAGCTTACAAACTTTTTTTCTACCAGCTGCATCTAATTTTTCTTTCTTTTCTAATTTTATATAGGTTAAATCGTCTCCATAATATCTAATTCTCCATTTATATTTGATGCCGAGTCCTGCTAGATTTCCATATAAGCTATCATTTCTATAATTATCGAAATATAATGAATGAATTAAATATCTACCATATGATGGTGTATGTGGATCTAGTTCTAAAATCTTAGATACTCTTTCTTTCATAGAATTAAGTTCTTGATTTCTTAATAAGTATTTCCACTCGCTACGATATTTACTTATTTTAATCACCAATCCTTTACTATTATTAATTACAATATACTATTAAAATATTGTTTTTCCCCTTTCGTTACAATCATATATGTTAAAACTTAAATGAAAATTAAATTATTTTAAAAGTATAATTTTTTATAATATTTATTATGTAAAAAACAATACCTGCAATAATTAATAGTACACCAGCATATAGATATATCTTTAAATACATATTAGTTGTTCCATATATATCTAAAACCCCTCTTAGTATTGATCCTACTGTCAAAGTTATTATTCCATTATTATATAAACAACTACCCATTTTACTAGGAACAATCTTTGTAAAATATATAATTGTATTAATTAATAATCCTAGTATTAAAGGTATTAAAAATGCATAAATCATATAATTTGAAATAACTCCAAAACTAAAATGTTCATATATTTGTCCAAATACTAAAATAAAAATTGTAAAAAATATATATTTGATTATAGTTTTTTTAATATCCAATATAGACAATATCACTCACACTCCTTTCAGAAGTTCCTCTACCACTAGTAGTAGGATTATTTATAACTTTTCCATTAAAATACATTGTTGATGATCCTCCACCATCTAAATTATAAGCAGTTACACATCCAAGACTTTTCATAAATTCTGCTAACTCTAGTAATGATAAACCTTCACTATCATTACTTCTTCCATCAGACACTACGAAAATAATAGTTCCATCTTTAAGAACTCCTATTGCAGTTCTTGGGTTACTTGCCATAGCTTTTCCTACTTCATCATTTGCATCTACAGATATTTTTCCATTTATTATTAATCCTGGCCCGAATGATAAGATATTGTAAGCACCTTTTTCTAATAAATTTTCTAAAGACATATCTGATTCATTTATTATTTCCATAGTTCCATCTTCATATATAACGAGATCTTCTTTACCACTTACTGCTATGTTTCTATAGATAACTCCATTTTTTAAAACATATCCTTTTTCTTGTGCTCCATAATAATCTCCATTTATTGCAAGTATTGCATTATTATCTTCTGCTATTGTACTTGTCTTTGCTGTAACATTTTTACCATAACTATTATTAGCTAATGCTGTTTTTAATAATTTACTATCTCCCTTAACACTTGCTACGTATATCGTTGTATCATTTTCTCTATATGTTTTAAGTTCTATATCTATGTTTTCATCTTTATACGTTGTTTCTGTTATAGTTTTTTCACTATCAGATGGTTCTATTAATGTTTTATTTTTAGAACTATTATTTGCAACTTGATATACTTCACTCAAAATAAAAGTATTTAGTAAAACAAATATTGTAAATATAGACAGAATGGATAAATAACATATATTAAATATTTTTTTCATTTACTTGCTCACCTCCAATAAATATTATTTTCTTTTGAATGAAATAACTAATGCTAAATAATAATATTTCTGTTAATATTTTTGCAATTACTTTATTTAATCCTATATAAACTAATCCATTTAATATTAATGTATTAAATACCAAGATAGTTATAGCAAGTAATATGTATTTCATAGCAGATTTCTCACTATTCTTGCGAAATACAATTTTCTTGTTAAAGTTATAATTAAATGTTGCACTTATAATTCTAGCTAGTATGTTTGATATAGTTAAATTTATAAAAAGACTAAATATTATAAATAGAAAATAATCAATTAAGAAACTACATAATGATGATAATGAGAATTTAAATATTTCTTTATAAATTCTAAACGAATCCTTAAGTGTATTAAAATGACTACCAGAATTATTATCAATATATATTGTTTCAATTTCTATTTCTTTAGCTTGTATATTATTTCTTTTTAGATTGAGTAACATATTCATTTCGTATTCATACCTTTCTCCTTCAACTTGCAACATGTAATCTATTAAATTACTATGAAAACATCTAAGTCCTGTTTGTGTATCATATATATCAGTACCACTTATTAGATTAAATATTTTTCTTGTTATAGCATTACCTAATTTACTTCTTAAAGGAGTTTTCTCATTTCTAATTCTTTTACCTAAAACTAAAATATTATTATTTTTAGAAATATAATCACATAGTTTTTTAGCATCTACTACTCTATGTTGCCCGTCACTATCTACAGTTACAACTATACTTTCTTTGTAATTATCTTTTATATACTTAAGTCCTGTTTTTAAAGCATGTCCTTTTCCTTGATTTTCATCGTAGTTTATAACTTTCGCATACTTCTTACATTCATCAAATATATTGTTGTATCTTTCACCGCTTCCATCATTTACTACAACGTTAATAAAATTATTATTTTTTAGTTCTTTAACTAGTTTAATTAATTTATCATCTGGTTCGAATGATGGGATTAATGCAATATAATTCATATAATTTCTCCTTTCGCTATAATCATATACGTTTAAACTTAAATAAATATTAAAAAATACAACTTGTTTGTAAGTTGTATTTTTTTCTTAATTATTCTATATAATTCCTCCTTCACATTATTTGTTATATATTAAAATTTCGTTATACTCATTTCAATTTTTATACTTAATTAATCATATATCACTTCCTTACATTTACATAATAGTACTCTTATATTAAATGAAAATTAAATAACAAAAAAAACAGAATTTTTTTATTCTGTTTATAGTTTGATTGTAAATGTTGTATATCCATTTATGCAATTTACTGAAATTTTTCCATTATAGTTTTCTATAATATTTTTAGCTATTGCAAGACCTAGACCATATCTATTTTCTTTTCTACTTCTAGATTTATCTCCTCTATAAAATCTATCGAATATTTTTTCTCTTTCACTTATTGGAATTTCTTTCCCTTTATTTATAACATCCAATATAATACTATTCTTTTCTTTATAGAGTTTTATTTTAATTGTACTTTTCTTTTCGCTATGTTTAATAGCATTATCAACTAAAATATTTACAACCTCTTTTATTTGTTCTGGATCACATTTATACAAAATATCTTTTGTTATTTCTGATTCTATATTTATATCTTGTTCAAATGCTAAACTTTCAAATGTTAATGACCTGTTTTCAACTATTTTTGACAAATTTTCAATTGATAAATCATTATTGTGTATTTTTTCAGTTCTTGATAACTCTAATAATTTCTTAACTAAATTATCCATTCTTTCTGTTTCACTTTTAATATTATTCAGATACTTTTTTTCTTTAGGACTTTTTTCTAAGCTTTCAGCACTGGCAAGTATTACTGCAATAGGAGTTTTTAATTCATGTGATGCATCATAAATAAAATTTTTTTGTTTTTCGAATGATTCTTCTACTGGCTCTGCCAACCAATTTGTTAGCAACTTAGATATAATTACAATGAAACATTCTAGTAGAAGTATTATTATTATTGAGGATATTAAAGCCATATCCAAATTATTTCGTGTAATATCATTTTTTACTATTAATAGGTTACCCTCTCTATTTATTGAGAAAACATATTTATCAAAATATAAGTTTCCTGTAAATCCATCTTTTGTATCTTTTATTTTACTTATATTAAGATTTCTTATTATATTACTTATCTCATCCTTTGATATTTCATTATCTGTATAGTTTTCTATATTTTGAATATTACCATAACTATCAAATGATACTTTGTAAGCATCTAATCCAATAAACATCGGTGATTTATTGTCTTTAGGAAATTTATTATTCCTATTATCAACATTTTCCATTCTCATAATATTATCAACTAATCTAGATTCTTCACTATGATATAGTGATACATTATAAGCAATCATACCTACTAATAAAAAAACTGAAAATATAGATACTAGAAGTATGAATGTCTTACTCTTCAGATTCTTCATTTGTTACCTCCAATCTATATCCAACACCTCTTAATGCTTTGATATTAACTTTTGATCCAATTGATTTTAATTTTTTTCTAATAAAAGAAATATATGCTTCCAAATTGTTTGATATGCTATCATTATCTATGCCCCAAATATTGTCATATATTATTTCTTTAGATACTATTTGATTTTTATTGTTTATAAGTAGTTCTAATATTTGAAATTCTTTATGAATAAGTTCTATTTGTTCTCCTGTTATATTTGAACTTACATATGAACTTTTAATATTTAATTTAATATCTCCAAATTCAATATAATCTTTATTTTTAACACTGGTATCTTTTCTGAGTTGAATATTTACTCTAGCAACTAATTCATCCATATGAAAAGGTTTAGTCAGATAATCATCGGCACCTCCAGTTAAACCTGTTAATTTGTCATCTATTTCTCCTCTAGCAGTCAACATTAATATTTTAGATTTAATATCATTTTCTTTTATTTCTTCTAATATTTCAAAACCATCTTTATATGGTAGCATTACATCTAATATTATTAAATCATATATATTTGTTAAAGCATTATAAGAACCATCTTCTCCATCCAATGAAACATCTACATCATATTTTTCCTTTTTTAATCTATCTTTAATAAGATCTGCTATTTTTTCTTCATCTTCTATAACTAAAACTCTCATTTCATCACTTCCAAAACAAATATAACTTTTAAAACTTAAATAAACATTAAATAATACTATTAATAAAATTATACCATATAAAAAGCAGGATTTTACTCCTGACTTACTTAATCGTAATATTACTATTTTCCAAACAAGATAAGACTAGATTTCTCTAGTCTTTATTAGTTCAATTACTTATTGCTTTTTACTTTGATTGCAGCTTGTGGTATCGTTTTATCTGCATGTAATTTTGCTATGTTAATGCTATTAGATAAAGTTGGTTTAGGCGTTGCTGGTGTTGTATGTATAACTCTATTTATAACAGTTATATTTGCTAGGTTTGTAGGTTGTACATTACCGATTCTTGCTAAAAGAATTGGTTTTGACCCAGCAGTAATGGCTTCGCCATTTATTACAACAATTGTAGATGCTTGTTCATTGCTTATTTATTTTAGAGTAGCTGGTATTCTATTAGGCATATAAAAAAGTTAGTTTTTAAACTAACTTTTTTTTCTTACATTTTTTTTCCAGGATTAAAAGCTAAATCATAGCCTTTTTTTCGAGAAATATAATTACGTGTAATATCATTTAATGAAGATATAACATCTAATATTTCATTTATTAGATAATTGTTATCTGGAGTACATTCTCCTCTTTTCGCTTTTTCTAAATGATCAGTTAAAGCGTTTATTAATTTAGTTAATAATTCTCTTTTATCATCTTCTGTTAAGTATTGATTCCTAATTACACTATCATAATATTTAATTATTTCTCCTTCTACACCTTTTCTATTAAGCATTAGATAATCATTTATTTCTCCTTTTAGAAAACGAATACATCTATCTAGCATATTTTTTAAGGCTTTTAAATTATTAACACTAGTAACAGGAGTTGGAGTTAAGGCTTCTTTTTGGATTTCAATTTTTCTTAGTTGATTAAATTCATTTATTTTAGTTGCTATTATTGTTAATTGATTAGTGATTTTAAATGTTATTTCATTATATTTATCTAAGGTAAAGCATTCATCATTTTCTATTGCTTTTTCTACTATATTCGTACATTCATCTAACAATTCTTTAAAAGATTTTTGTATTTCTTGTTTAAAATCTCCTGGTGGAAGAAATTTTATTAGACTTCTTGCTAAGTATATATTATTTACAGTTTCATCTCCATATCTTTTAGCTGTTGTACCTTCAAGAGCTTCTTTTAAAACTAAATATTGGTGTAATGTTTTTAAATCAGTTTCTACTCTTTTATTAATTTTACATATTTCAATAGCTAGTTGTGTTCTATAATCTTCATTATTTTGATTTGTTATATTTTTACTAATACGTTGATTGATTTTTGATTTAAAGTTACATAAAGTGGTTTTTAAGTCATCTATTATAGTTGTTTGATATGATTTTGATAGTTCACTTATGGCATTTAATATATTTAAAATATCTTCCGATATATAATCATCTTTTAATGGTTTAATACTTCTACCATTTATTAACTCAAAATAGGAGTCTACTTGCTCTAATATTTTATTATAGTATTCTAAATCTGTTATACTAAAAAGTATTGTTTCTAATTTAGATACTATATCCAGTCTTCGTGTTAGTGGACTACCTATTTGAAGTTCAATACTATTCATATCATCATCTATACTAGGTTTTAATTCATTTTTAGCTTTCTCATATTCTTTTATTACTTCATTTACTTTTTTACTTATCATATCTTTTATATTAGATGGTAAAAAAGTTATTTTATTATATATGTTATTGATAATTGTATCTATTTCTTGGTCGCCAGTATAAGAAGGTATATTCTTTACTATTGGTGTTTTCTTTTCTTCTAGTAATTCTTTTTTTAATTCTGGTTCTATATTATATGCATTAGGGTTAAATAGGATTCCTAACTTAATTGATTCAAATCTATTTAATTGTGGACCAACAAATGATAGTATTTTTGGACCTTTTTCTTCATATAACTGATTTAGTACTTCTTTATTATTAGATACAAAGTTATATAATTGATTAAAATCATCATATATTACTATTATTTCATTTAAAGAAGGCATACTGTTTATGGTATCTTTGTTTATTCTCAAACCTATTGGAAATATCATTTTTTCTATTGATTCACATCCAGAGAATGCCGTACTATCTAACATTTTTAAAGTTGAAGGTAATTTTATGCTGGTAAGATTTTTACAATCTTTGAAAGCACTATCTTTGATTATTATTAATCCTTCTGGCAAATCTATGCTATTTAATTCTACACATCCAGAAAAAGCTGATTCTCCTATTCTTTTTAAGGTAGTAGGAAGATTAACATGATTTAATTCTTTACAATCACAAAAAGCATATTTTTCAATATTTTCAATTCCTTCACCTAGTGTTATTTCCCTGAATCTAGATTCATTAAATGTTTTCTCAGTTAACGTTTTTAATGATCCTGGTATTATTATTGTAGAAAGTTTGTCACAAGAATTAAAAGCCTGCTTTCCTATTTCTTGTATATTATATGGTAGTACTATTCTTCTAAGGTTTGAACACCTACTAAAACATGAATCACCAATTTTTGTTACTGTATTAGGGATGACTATTTCTTCTAATGATTCACAATGCGAAAAAGAGCCATTTTCTATTGACACTAATCCTTCATTAAGCGTAACTGTTTTTAATGCAATGCATCTACTAAAACACCGATCACTAATTGTTTTTACGCCACCAGGAATTTCTATTGATTCTAACGAAGTACAGTTAATGAAAGAACTTCTTCCTAATAGTTTTAAACTATCTGGTAAAGTAACACTTCTTATACTGGTACAATGAGAAAAAGCAGCATCATCAATTTCAGCTAAGGCGTCAGGCATTTTTAATTCTTCTAATCCAACACAAGACTTGAAAGAATAATCTCCAATTCTTTTTAATGTACTTGGGAATGCAATAGAATCTAATTTTTGATTGTCCTCAAAGAAACTTGAATCAATTTCTTCTACTCCTTCTGGTATTTGAACACTCTTTTGCTCTTCATTAGGAGTTATAAAAGAACTAGCTTTTACATATTTCCTTTTTGTTATAGGTTTTCTTATTTTTTTTATGAGGAAAGCATGATTATTCTCTTCTACTGGTGTTGTAGGTATTTCTTCTTGAATTTCTTCTTTTAATTCTGTTGATATATTATAGACATTGGAGCTAATTATATTTTGTAATTTAAAGACTTCAAGTCTATTTAATTGTGGACCAATAAATGATAGTATTTTTGGGCCTTTTTCTTCATATAACTGATTTATTGCTTCTTTGTTTTTAGATACAAAATTATATAGTTGATTAAAATCATTATAGTTTACTATTATTTCATTTAAAGAAGGCATACCACTTAAGGAATCTTTTTTTATTTCCAAATCTACTGGAATTGATATTTTTTCTATTGATTCACAGTAAAAAAATACTTTATCTCCTATTTTTTTTAATGTTGAAGGTAATTTTAAACTAACTAAATTTCTACAGTTTTCAAAAGCAAAGTCATCGATTGATTCTAGACCTTCTGGCAAGTTTATTGTTTTTAATGAAACACAACCAGAAAAAGCTGATTCTCCTATTCTTTTTATCGTACTAGGAAGATGAAGAGTATTTAATTCTTTGCAATCAAAAAAGGCTCCTCTTTCAATATATGTTAGTCCTTCTTGTAGTGTTACTTCTTTTAATCTTCTACAACCTTTAAATGTATTTTTTTCTATTCCATGAACACCTTTTGGTATTATTATTTTTCTAAGGTTTGAACAACTACTAAAACATGAATCACCAATTATTGTTACTGTATAAGGAAGATCTATTTCTTCTAGCGAAGTACAGCAACAAAAAGCTTCTGATCCAATGTATCTTAAAGTTTCATTAAGTTTAACCGTTTTTAACGATTCACATCTAAAAAAGGCGAAATTATCAATTGATTCTAAATTACTAGAATTATAAGGCCATTGTTGTTCTTCTCCAACCACTACTTCCTCTAATCTACTACACCTTTCAAAACTATACATTCCTATTTTTGTTACTTTGCTAGGGATATTTATTCTTTTTAAAGATGAGCACCCCTCAAAAATAGCATCTGATAATTCTGTTAAGCTAGCAGGCAGATTAATTTCTTTTATACTTCTACAATCTCTAAATGCTGATCTTTCAATATCAGCTGTTCCTTCAGGTATTTCTATTTTTCTTAAGTTATAACAAAGAGCGAAAGAATTATCACCAATTTTTTTCAATGTGCTTGGTAATTTTGCAAATCTTAATTTGTAATCATTAAATAGTTTAGAATCAATTTCTTCTACTCCTTCTGGTATTTCAATACTCTTTTGGTTTTTATCAGGAGTTATAAAAGAACTTGCTTTTACATATTCTTTATTCATATTTATCCCTACTTTATCTTTTTTATTATATCATACCAGGGCATTTTTTACTTAATTTGCTTATTTTTTTTAAAAAATTGTACATTTTTTATTTAATTTATAGTGTTTTTGAATATCTATTATTTTCAAAAAAAGGACATGTTTTATAACATATCCTTTTTTACTTACATTTTTTATCTCCAGGATTAAAAGCTAAATCATAGTTTTTTTTTTGAGAAGTGTAATCAAGTATAAGAACTTCTAATTAAGATATAAATTCAAATATTTTATTTATTTGATAATCCCCTAGTTTGACAGTTTTAATTTTATAATTTTCTCTATCCTAGATAAAATCTAGTTTTTTTATCATTTGTACTTATGTATGTATTCGTATGTGCAGTATAATTAATTTGTAAGGTAGTGATGTTATGAAGTTAAACATTAGAACATTAAATGGTTATTCCTATTATTCAATTATTAAGGATTACACAAATATTAAAGGAAAAAGAACAACTAAAATATTTGAAAAACTATTCAAGATAAATATCAATTTCATTTTGATTTAAATGAAATATTGTCTTATTTAGTTTTTGCAAGAATTATTTATCCATCTTCTAAATTAAAAACATTTAAACAATGTTAAAACTTTATTGAACAACCTAAATTCAAACTTTACGATGAATATCGGGCTTTAAGTTATATTGCTGAAAATATGGATTATATTCAAGAAAGTTTATTTAATAACAGTAAGAATATTATTAAAAGAAATTCAAATGTTATTTATTATGATTGTACTAATTATTTCTTTGAAATAGATGATGAAGATGATATAAGAAAATATGGCATGTCTAAGGAACATAAACCTAACACTATCGTAGGAATGGGATTATTTATAGATGGTGATGGATTACCACTTTCTTGTAATATTTACCCAGGTAATATGAATGAACAAAAAACATTAATCCCTGAAGAATCTAAAATAGTTAATAACTTCAAAATGGATAGTACTAAAATTATTTTATGTACTGATACAGGACTAGCTTCTGATGAAATTAAAAAATATAATATTAAAGATAATCGTGGATTTGTTGTAACTCAATCATTAAAGAAATTAAAAGATGAATATAAACAACAAGTATTTGATAAATCTGGTTGGCGTATAGCCAACGATTTAAGAAATATATATAATTTAGAAACAATTGAAAATGTTCAGCTACATATGACTTAGGCATGTAACGTAACTCTCTAACATATCTAAGTCTTTCTCCTTGGCTAAGATTTGTAATCTCTGACATAATGTTCCCTATCCTTTCTTATTGAACAAATAAAAACTAGCAATCAATATGCTAGTTTCATTGTTTTACAAAAATGTGCACATTATGTAATCCCTTTATTTATAAGGTATTAACGAGATTTTTTTGAATATTTTATACTTTTATGTGCACATTTGAGAAAATTGGTGCTTTTTTGTGCACATAAATTTTCTCAAAGCCTTATTTTACGGCTATTTTCCATGACATTGTTTGTACTTCTTACCTGAGCCACATGA
>CACZQK010000072.1 GCA_902783315.1 uncultured Erysipelotrichaceae bacterium
ATAGTACTAAAGATATTCCTGAAAAAGTAGAGGATAAACCAGCAACTGGACTACCACTTCCAGATTCTAGTAAAGTAGTTGATAGTACTAAAGATAGTCCAGAAAAAGAAGAAAATAAACCAACAACTATTTTACCTTTGATTGATTCTACGCAGAATAATTCAGAAACTCAAGATGTTGCTGATCCTATAATGGTTATGACGCCTGATAATAATGATTCTGTGATTGAAAATAAGGATAGTTCTTTAGAAAATAATCTATTAATTTCTTCTGATAACAAGGAAGTAAATAATATTAGTAAGCCTGCACCAGCTTCTCAAGTAGAGGATACAAATTCTTTAATCCCTTTTCGAATTGGCGATGAAAGTGTAGAAAATAATAAGCCAGCTGGAAATACTATAGCTTCCTTGGGAGAAGATATTCCTAGTAATACTTTAACGTTTTTAGCTGGAGTAACTATACCAAAAGTGATTGTTGTTACGTCAAAACAGTTTAATAAATTACAAGCTTCTTGTAAAACTCAAGCAGCAAAATTAGATTCTAATGGTGAAGTAACAAAAGAAAATCTTGAAGAACTTATGAGTAATCTTCCAAGTTTGTATGAAATAAATCCTGAGGAAGCAGAAAAATTATCTGAGAAGATAACTGCTAAATTGCAGGAGTTGGAAGGCGATAGTAAGGAGTAAATTCATGGAGAAAAAACTGAAGTATAATGATTATATTAATCAGATTGTTAATATTTTTTCCCTTTCTAAAAAGGAAAAGTCTATTCTTTTTGAGATGAAAATTGAAAATTATATGGCAAAAATGAAATTATTTATTGTTTCTCAAATGGGAACTGAAGAGAAATTTAGAGATGTTTTTATGAAATGTGATAGTTCTTTTTGTCATAGTTTTTTAATGCCACTTGTTCAAAAAATATATTGTATGATTCCAATTAAAAAAAAAGATATTGTTTTTTCCCCAGATGAAAGTCTTGTTACTTTTCGGTTGATTAGTGAAAACAATGATTTGTTTTCTGTGGATGGTCTTTCTAGTGATGATGCTAAAAGTCTTATGAAGAGTCTAGACAATATTTCTCAAAAAATGAAAGAATTCAATTTTTATAGTGATGAATAATAATTCTATTTTTTATGAAAGCTATTGAAAGGAGGGGTTTCATGCCTGGTATAGTTAAGAAAGATTTAACTTATTATGCAAAAATACTTTTCTTTATTTCAATAGCTTTATTATTTTATGGGATTATTTTGAGTGTTTATGGAAATTATCGGTATATTGATCCTGTTAAAGATGTTACAGTTGTTGATGGTACAGATAGTACTATTTCTGTTACGACTGTTGATGGGACTGTTATTGTTCCTGATAGTAGTGAAGTAGGGAGTACTGGCAATGTTTCTGAAAGTGGGAATACTTCAAATACATTTCCAATTCCAAGCACTGATGATTATCCTGTAGACTCTAACAGTAATAGAAATACTAGTGTTGATTCTAATATAACTACGCTTGATGTTATTAATAGTAACTTGAGAGATGAAATCCAAAGTGATTTTGGGGTTGCAGTTCGTTATGGAGATGAGACTACGAATTATTCTATCAATACCACTTCTGGTACTATTATGACGACACCTATTTTAAATGATAATGAAGTAAATAAGCAATTAAATTATTTAAAAAAAGTTTTGAATCTTTATCCAAAAGGAATGTTTCAAGAAATAAAAAGTGGAGGAATTCCTCTTACTGTTTTATTAATTAATAATTATTCCGATGATAGTATAACGGGTATTACTGATTCTAGCTATACCTATGCCAATATATCTATTGCAGCTGTTCATCCGTTTGAAGAATCTTTTTATCATGAATCTTATCATTATATTGAAAGATTTCTTATGAAAAGAGGGGCTACATTTAATAGTTGGGACAGTTTTAATCCTGTTGGATTTAGTTGGGGTACTGTTTATAATGATTATTCTTTTGTTAATACTTTTTCAGAAGACTCTTTTTTTGTTAATAATTATGCTCAGACTTCAGGGGCAGAAGATCGGGCATCAACGTTTGAATTCATGATGGCTAATAGTAAAGCTAGTTGTTTGAACTATGGTACCACTATTTGGAAAAAAGCTGATTATATGGCTAGGACTATTGATTATGTGTTTAATACAGTTAATTCTAATACTATTGAATATTGGGAGAGATTCTTGTATTAAGGAAGTGATATTATTAAAAAAATTGTAATTAATGACTATTTATTGAATGATAAAGATATTGAAATGAAAGTTGTTCGTGTTAAAGCTTTAATAATTAATTCTAGTGGAAAAATTTTAATTGCTCATAACAATAATACTTATCAATTTCCTGGTGGTCATAAAGAGGAAAACGAAGATATGGATAAATGTATTCTTCGAGAAATAAAAGAGGAAATTGGAATTTCATTAGAAATAAAAGAAGCTCCTTTCTTATGTATTTCAACTTATGATAATAATTATTTTGGAACTGCTAAAAAAGTTTTAAATGAAATTTATTATTATCGTTTTTTTACAGATGAGATTCCTAATTTTTCTGAAACACATTATGATGAGTTGGAGTTGGTTACTCAATTTAATTTGTATTATATTCATTTTCGATATTTAAAGGATTTTTTATTGAAAAGTATAGAAGATGGAACTACTGATTCTGCGATTGGTAGAGAAATGCTTTGTGTGGTAGATGAGTATAATAAAATGTTTGGAGGTTAATATTATGAAAATATTAGTTACTGGTGGTTTGGGTTTTATTGGTAGTCATGCCGTTGTTGAATTATTAGATGATGACTATGAAGTTGTTGTTATTGATAACTTATATAATTCTAGTATTGATGTTATTGATAATATTAAAAAAATTACAGGAAAAGAATTTTCTTTTTATCAAAATGATGTTTGTGATTTGGATGCTTTGGAGAAGATTTTTAGTGAGCATAAAATTGATGCTGTTATGCATTTTGCTGGTTATAAAGCGGTAGGGGAATCTGTTGAAAAACCTATTTTGTATTATGAAAATAATTTGCTTTCAACTTTGCATTTATGTAAAAAAATGATTGAACATTGTTGCTTCAAACTTATTTTCTCATCTTCTGCTACTGTTTATGGTAATCCTAAAGTTCTTCCTATTACGGAAGATTGTAAAGTTGGATCCACAACTAATCCCTATGGCACGACAAAGTGGATGAACGAAAAAATATTAAAAGATATTACAGTTGCTAACTCTAATTTTACAGTTATAGTGTTACGTTATTTTAATCCAATTGGTGCTCATAAGTCTGGACTTATTGGGGAAAAACCTAATGGGATTCCTAATAATTTAATGCCTTACATTGTTAGAGTAGCTACTGGAGAATTAGAAATGTTAAATATTTTTGGAAATGATTATGATACACCAGATGGTACTGGAGTAAGAGACTATATTCATGTTGTTGATTTAGCTAAAGGTCATTTGAAGGCGTTGGAAAAAGCAATTTCTTCTAGAGGAATTTATTATTATAATCTTGGAACTGGAATTGGTTATAGTGTACTTGATTTAGTGGATAATTTTGAAAAGGTTAATCATGTTAAAGTTCCTTATAGAATAATAGGTAGACGTGAAGGAGATATTGCAAGTTGTTATGCTGATCCAAGTAGGGCTTATAAGGAACTTGATTGGAAAGCTGAACTTGGGCTTGAAGACATGATGAAAGATTCCTATAATTTTATTTTAAAGCAAAAAAAAGGCTAGCATTTTTACTTTTTGTGTTATAATTGTTTTAATGATATAAGGAGGATTTATGGAACAAAATGAAAAAGAGGTAAAAAATCAGAATATTGAACAATTATCAGAAGGAAATGGTGAGATAAAAGATGTTTCGTGTAAAAAAGAAAAATGTTCTAGTGACCATCCTAGTCATGTATCTTTCTTACCAGTTTTGATATTTGGTGTTCTTTTGGGGTTGGGAATTGCTGGAGGTGTTATGCTGCTAATTAAAGATGATGTACTATCTCATGATAAAAAGTCTCAGAGGGAAACTACAACAAAAACAGAAAGTGATACTGAAAAGAAGCCAATAGTTGAAATGAGTGAAGAAGATATTTCTAACTATGATGCTATTATTGAATATTTTAATAATCATTATGGTAATCAGTATCCATTGGAAATTTCTAGTTTTTCTAACAAGAATATTTTATGGACCTCATTTTCTATTGGTAATGTGAAGAAGGTAATTACTTATCGAGATTCTTTTTCAAAAGACTTAATGAAAAATATGGTTCAATATGTTTATGGAGCAGATGTTTCTTATACAGATGAAGATATTCCTTGCCCTGTTGGGGATGGTGTTTTGTACAGATTTAATGATAATCAGTATTCTTTTGCAGCTGATGTTTTGCATGGTCATGGAGGAGAAGGTTCTTTTCGATCAAAGTTTTATTTTCTAAAAGGTTTCCGTGATGATGACAATAATACTATGGAAATACAAGGAAAAGTATTATATGGTAATTATTGCGGAGGTACTTGTGGTCCTGTTATGAACTTTTATAAAGAAGCTAATCTAAATCCTTCAAAAGGTCTTTATGATACAGATGGTGAATATGACCAAGAAGATTTTGATGTAGCTTATCAAAAGTTTAAAGATCAACTTCCTGTTACTACTTTTACTTTTAAAAAAGATAGTGTTGGTGGTTATGGTTTAAAAAAGATTACTTTGGAATAATTTGTTATTTTTTAAGACATCAAAAATTATTTTGATGTTTTATTATATTTTTTATGTTTTCTTTAAATGGTTAGTTTTCTGTGTAATAAAGAAATTTATTATTTGTGATAAATATACAATGTTTACTATTTTTTTAAATTAATAGAAAACGTAAATTTTTAGACTAAGGTCCGTTTTTTAACGGATTTTTTTCTTTTTCAGAGTTATTGCCGTTTCTAGAATGTTAAACGGA
>CACZQK010000073.1 GCA_902783315.1 uncultured Erysipelotrichaceae bacterium
AAAAAATATGCTAATCCAAAATGTGGTGGCTGTAGAAATGGTGGGGCAAGTGGGTGTAGCATAAAAAGTTGTTTTATTAATGAATGCGTCAAGGAGCATAATGTAAATTTTTGTGGTGAGTGTAGTTTGTTTCCATGTGATAAAGTAAACAACACTGTATTTAAAGATAACGTGATAAAAAAGTGGTTTGATGGTAATACAAGAATACAACAAATTGGTATTAATTCATACTATGAAGAAAGAAGAAATATACCACATTATATTGAACATAAAAAATAAAATTATTATATATAGAAAAAAGCACCAACGACTATGCAATAACCTATGATCTAGCCATACGTCTACATTATTTATACTTGTGAATTTGGCAACTTGTTTGTCGAGAAATATTTATAGTTCTAGCTATAAATTTTTTTGTTTTATTATATAAATAATTTTTATAATAAATTGCATTTTTAATGTTAATGATTTGTATTAGAATAGGAGTTTGAAAACATACTAATTTGATTTAGAACAAAGTTAGTCAATATGTTCTTCGCACTAAAATTATTGCAAATGTAAAGTTACAATTGATGTGGCACCATTAATATGCAAAAAATAAAAAAGTAATAAAATAGAGCCCTTTACCAGCGTTTTATAGTATTGTATAATGAAAAAAGAGGTGTACTAAATGTATAAAAAAAATATATTAAAAGAATATATAAGTAAATCTGAATTACGAGTATTTAATGACAAAATAAAAGTTAGGTTATCTAAAGAATTAGCTAAAAAATATGATAATGGTAATTATACTAATTATTTAAACAACATGCAAAGATGTCTTGAAGAAATTGAAACTTTAGAAATTAAATATCCTGCAAATGCGCATCCTATTTTATACATATATATTGTTCCAGATGATAATTATGGGCCGCTTTTAAGAATCCCTAACATTTTTGATAAAGGTAATGGTGGAGGAAAACCAGTACCTTGTTATGATTTAGATGGTTTTCATTATGCTTATGGAATAAGTCAAAACTTATTAGAAAATTATTCTCAAAAAGAATCTACTATCTCAAAAATCGTTAATGAGATTCACGAACTTAGCCACATGGTTCACAGTTTATTCTTTTCATTACACCAAACAATTCGTGAGGGCTTTGCCGAAACTATACCCTTATATATTTTAGATTATGAAAAGAAATTTACGGAACATAGAGATGTCTTAACCAAAATGGATGAAAGCCAGATTCTGACAGCCCGTGAAATGCTAGACTTGGAAAGAGAAGATAAATTTGGTGAAGAAGCTATATTACCAGATAGATCTTGTTCCTTTAGATTATCTTACATTTCATCTTACTTACTTATAAGAGGCTGTGTAGAAACTATCGTTGAGAAAAACAAAATATCCAAATCTCAAGCTATTCAACAGTTTCTAGAAATACTTAAACAAAGTGATTATACAAACGAATGGTTATTTTGGGATATTGCCGATACTATAGGTATACCCAAGGATATTTTCTTAGATGGTAAAGAAATCCAAATGAAAGCATTAAATTCTATAAAGACTCAAGATTAGTAATAAAAAGATTAGTAGAAGAATACTAAATGGAAAAATTCAAGTAATAGAAATTATAAAGAAAAATTTGAAATTAAAATGACTTCTTCTTCCCCCTTAAAACAGACTATTGCGAGAGTATTATGGTATTAGAAAGAAAATAATTATGAAAGTTTTAATGATAGGATTTAGTAATAATATCGTTAATGAAAATAATTTAATCTCTAATAAAAAGGATTAACGATATCATATGTTTATGCATGTGAAAATAGATTAAAAGAATTAGGTGATGAATCAGACTATACATGTATGAATAAAAAGAATTTTAATAAGCGTTATGTTTGTGACCCTCGTGGATGGGTAAATGTTTAGAAAAAATTAAACGTCTTTTTTGATGAACATATGTTTCTTAAAACATATAAATATAAAAAATGGCTTAATTATATTAGTACTCTATGCATTTTTTTATTAGTAATATTCTTATATTTATGATATAATAAGAATTATTTCTTGGAGGCAGTATGAATTTTAATAATAAGTATAAGATATCTTATGGTGTAGAAGAGTCCTTTGATGAAAAAATTGAAAGGTTAGAGAAACTTCCAACAACTACTTTTACCAGTGATTTTAGTATTAATGATAGAAATAGAAAGTATTATCATTTATATCATGGTTTAAGATTTGATGGAGTTGATAAATTAGAATCAATTATAAAAAATGGTTATATTTTGTGTGGGAAAGATATTCAGCCAACATTTCAATCATATGATGGTCATGAAAAATGGATAACATCCTATAGTGATGATTTAGAAAATTGCAATAGAGGTAGATATATAAGTGTAATTCCATATGATTATAATAATATAGATAATATGGAATTTTTAACATTTATACGAGAAAACATTTTTTTAGAATTAGAAAGTGATATAAGGGCTTTAAGTACTTTCTTTTTATATTATGATGATTATGAAAAATTAAGATTAAGTGGAATCACTACTACAAATCTATATAGTTATGCTCTATGTGAATATATGGTTGAGGATAGAATACCTTTAGAAAAAATAATCTCAATTGGTATAGACAGTGATCACTATAATGGTGATGTAATGGATACAATAGAAAAAGTAAAGAATATTAAAGAATATTACGGAATAGATATACCTTTTGAAGATATAGGACACAAAAAGTTGATATAAAGTTAGAGATAATTAATAGATAATACAGAAAGCAACATACTAGTTGGGATTTAGTTCTAATCCGAAAACATTAGATCGTTTAATATATAGGAAATATTTTTAATGCTGAAACAAGGTTAGAGTACTTAACGCTATACTGATACAATTTATTGCAAATCATAACAGTTTTAGAGAGAAAATAATTAAAATGGAAATAAGAAAAAAGTCAATCAATCAAATCTCAATCTAGAAGAATCAATAAAGTTTATTTTGATTAACCAATTAAATTTAAAGTGAGAAAAGAAATTAGTTAAAAATATAAGAATTTAATGGTAGTATATAGTTTTTCGTGATACTTATGGAATGAAAAAATCTGTTTTTTATATAATATTGCATACTTATGAGGGGGATAATTGCATGGCTATTGAAAATGAAAATAAAAGAAAATTGGAAAATATATTAAATAAGTATAAATTAAGTCTCGAAGAAAAAGAAGAGCTTATTAATATGATAAGAACAATATATATTCATGATGAATTTCAAAGGAGAATGACTAGTGAGTTTAAGCATCATGGTGAAATTACTTTAGGAACTCATATACTAGAGGATACAGTTGTAACTTATTTGTTATCAAAAAAACATTTAAATAAAAGTAAAACCTTTAATTATAGTATGGATTCAGCTGTAAAAATTGCAATGTTACATGATTTATATACATTACCATGGCAGAATAATCCAGATGCAGGAACAAGAGATTTCTTTAATGGACATGGATTTAGACATCCAATAGAATCGGTAATTAATGCTATTGCCTGGTATCCTGAATTATTTAATGATGAGAATTCTAAAATAATAATAGATGGTATAGTTCACCATATGTTTCCATTGCCTGTAATAGCTTTTGAAATTGATACGAATAATAAAAACGAATTAAAAAATTTTGAATTAGTTAATAGATTAAGTGAAGAAAATATACAATTATTAATAGAAAGTTCAAATAGGAATAGAATTGGATTGATTTCATTTAGTAGAAGTTTATATCCTGAAGGAAGAATTGTGTCTTTGGCAGATAAAACAGTATCTATAAATCAAATTAAGAATTGGGACAGTGTTGCTGCACTAGTTACAGGACACAACAAGACTCTTTTAAGAAAAAAATAATAAGTGAGTTTGACTTTTTAAAGTTTTGGATTATTCTATTTATAGGAATTAGTTGTATTGATAACTTTCTTTAAAAGAGTAGGTTTTAATTCTTTTAGGTAAGAAGAATTATTACATGCTGTGAGATATCCCTTCGAGTAATGGAGAGATATCTTTTTTCATATAAAAAATCAAAAAAAGGTTGACTTCATACTATGTTATTAGTAAAATGTTAATAACAAGCAAACGCTTGTATTGATTAAAAGATATGTTTTTAACATGACGATAATAAGAATTTTTGAGAGGCTATAGTTTTATGATGAAGTGTATTAGAGGATACAAATTTGTAAGGAGATGGTCAATTTGAAACATATTATAATTGCTGGATGTTTGAGAACTGGTAAAACAAGACTTTCCGGTTTATTTGAAGATGGTGGTTACATTTAAATAATACTATAATAGTATTTTTAGGATATCAAAATGTAGACAAACATAAAAAACTGTGTGCTATAAAGAAATATGATAAAAAGGGAGTATGGACTTTTTCTAAAAATGATAATGAATTACTTAATCACATCGAATTAGAAATTAAATATAGTATAGAAGCAAAAGAAAAATGTTGTTTATTAGGAATACCGTTTTTTGATACTAGTTATGATTTTAATAAAGCTATAAATGATGCTTACAGTTATATAAAAAGTGAACTTGTTAAAGGAGATAATTAAAAATGACGCATTGGCGAGAAGAAAGAAAAATTGCAAGAAAAACGAATAAACCTTCTAAATTTCTTGAACATCAAAATTATTTGGTTCGTGAAGGCTTATTAAATAATCCAAACACAACTTTTGAAATGCTAGAAGTATTATCACAGGATGATAGTGTACAAATAAGAGAAAAATTAGCAAAGAAGTTTGTTGAAAATGCCATTAATGACAGGAATTGGCGTGTTCGATATGCGGCAATTAATGATAACCTAGAACTTTCATGTGAAATTCTTGAAAAATTATTGAGTGATAAGGATATCCGTGTCAGAAAAAAGGCAAACCAACTTTTAAAAATACAAAAAGAGTATGTTTATCGAGAAGATTTTGATAATGCAATTACAATAAAGCTTGTTATTCCAGGCTCATGTAATGCTAATTGTAGTTTCTGCTATAACAAACATAGTAATAAAATGGAAAAATGTACTGCAGAATTAAAGCAATATTGGCTTGATAATTTTTTGTTATCACTTGAACAAATTATTCTTAAAATTGATAAAAAACAACCTATATCTATTGATATAACAGGTAATGAGCCTACTTTAGATACCAATTTTTTTATTCAGGTTATGCATAAATTAAGGGGTTTTTCATTAAGGAATGAAGTAAGTAGAATAACTTGTACCACGAATGGTATAGGTCTTAAAAAAGTTGCTCCATTTATGAAGGGAGTTGTAAATTATGTTAATATTTCTGTTCACGACTATAATCAAGAAAGAAGAAAACAAATATTTGGTACTTATTTTCCAACAGATAAATATTATGAGAATGCTGTTCAACTATTATTAGATAATGGTATTCATGCTTCGGCAATTGCAGTTGTTAGTGAGGAAATAAGTAATTTTTCTTCTTGGAGAGATTCTTTTATAAAGTGGGCTGATAAGATTGGATTTGTTAGTTTAAGATTTAGGTATGATGTGTATTGCAATAATAATAGTTTTTTAAATTATATGAATAATACTATTAATGATAAAGCGTTTTATACTATACAAAAAGAGAATACACCTGATTCAAATTGGTGCCAATTATCTACAAAAGACGGATTCATGGTTTTTTTTCTAAAAGGTGTTATTGATACATATAAGGTATCTCCTGGAATTGAATTTATTGTTCACGATGATGGAAAAGCATATGCTGATTTTAATAAAAGCGTGCTATTTGAGGAATATGATTTTCCGGTTGGATATATTTTTGATAAAAAGTCTATTAAATAAAGTAATTTATTTTGTTTGATGATATGGTACGCGATTGTTTTGTTGTAACTAACTATATAGCAGTAATTTACTAGATATTGGTTAGATTCATATTATTTAAGTTTCAGTAAAATAATTCTTGACATAGAAAAAGTGAATTTGTATTTTCTACAGATTCGCTTTTTTGTCTTAAAAATAAGGTAGCAATTCTCTAGTATTTAGTATAATTTAGCTATCTAAAAAATAATAGTAAACAAAAATAAAAGTTTGTCTTATGAAAAGAAATTTATTATATTTTTCTAATTTTATACAATATTGATTATCGATAAAAGATATTATATGATCTTGGGAAGAAGTTAAATGGGTTTGTAGATGCTTTTTATAATGACAAACTCTATAAAAAATCTTTATTGATAATGTAAAAAAATAAAAAAATATATCTTAGATAATTGCTGATAAAATTGTAGATAGGTAGGATTATTGTGGATTTTGAAAATGTAAGCATAGCAAGTGAAAAAAACACAAGATATTCAGTAAATGAAAAAGAAATGCAAATACGAGTAACTTGTTTGGATGGTACTGTGCAGTTAATTTCATATGCTGATTTTGAACAAGATAAGCGTAAAACACTACGAAGTACTAAAGCCTTGTTAGCGGCTTATGTAGGTTCAGCGGTTGTAGTAACTCTTCTTCTATACTTTTTTGGTGGTTATTAGAATATAGTACTAATCATAATATACTTTTACCTTGTTTTGTCTTTGATTCTGCTATGTATTTTGAGTACCAAGGTTATTTAGAATTTAGTAAAATAAAAGCGTCTGAAAAAGAGAAAAACTATATGAGTCATGCAACCACAGAGATATTTCTTTTAAAATAAGTAGATTAAATATCTACTTTTTATCTGTTTTAATAAAGAATGATATTTATAAAATGTTTTTTAATTATTAGTTTTTCTGTTATAATTATATTTAGGAATGGTATGACGAAAAAAACAACAAGTGCTTCTTGTATATTGTTGTGACAAATTAGAGTGTAATATACAAATGCTACAGTTTTATGAATAAAATAAGGAGAATAGGAAAATGAATAATGAAGTAAATAATGGAAAAATTAAGAATATTATTATAATTATATTAGTTGCATTATTGATAATCGCATCAGGATTTATTTACTATGATAAAATTTTTTCTAATAAAAAATCAGTTTGTGAAAAAAAATGCCCTGTTTGTGAAAAATGTAATAGTAAATCAGAAATTATTGGTACTTCTTGGTACATTAATCAATATGAGAAATTAGTAGAAAAATATATGATGGGGAATCCTCCTACAAATTGTAGTACAATAGAAATATTTGCTAATGACAAAGTAGTAAAGGCAAATGACATTTCGAATTTGTATGCTGCTAATACTGTAATACTAAATTTAGAAAACTTACCTAATACTATCAGTTTAGAAGAATTTGATAACGAAATAAAAAAACTATTTGGTAGTGACTATGTTTTTAATCCTGAAACTCTTGTTGATAAGGCAGAATTAGCAGAATATAAATATAGTGATAAAGTGTTTATAAAGAGGTCTAATAATTGGGGAGGAACCTGTGGGCCAACATCAAGTTATAAAGTGGTCGATTTCAAAAAATATGATAATGTCTTAGAAGTATATCTACGTGTTATATTTGCTGGACTAGATGAAGAAGGTCTTTATATTAATAAATACTATTCAGATTATAATCGTACTAATTTAATTGTGAGTGATAGATATCCTGATGAAGACGAATATAAAAAAGGTGATTTATATAAATTAACATTTAATACGGATAGTGTAAATTATAAGTTTATTTCATCTGAATTGTCGAATTGATTAAATAAGGGTATGTGAGTATCATTATATTGAAAGGAAGTAATTTATGACAAGTAAATTTGCAATAATAGAAATTGGTAGTTATAATACCAAAACGCATATTTATGAAAAAGGTATGTTAATTTCTGATAATACTGCTACTATTAAATTTAAATCGGGCTATGAAAAAAACAGTAAAATATTAAAAGAAGATTTAGAATTGTTGTATAAACAAATAGAAAAGACATTAGAATACACTAATAATGTTCACATATATGGTTGCAGTATTTTTAGAAACATTTCTAAGAAAGAACTTGCTGAGATTAACCAAACTATTTATGATAGATATAAATTAAAGATTGAAGTTGTAACACAAGAAGATGAGGCTAAATATACAGCATTAGGTTGCTATAGTGATCTGAATTATTCGGGAAATGTTTGCGTATTTATAGGTGGTGGAGGTTCTATTGAATTAGTATTTGTTAATCAAAAAAAGATAATTGATAGGTATTTTTATAATTTTGGTGTTGTAGATGTTACAAATAAATATAAAAGTTTAAAGGATGATATACCAACATGTACTTTTGACGAAGTATATGATTATGTTGATGCTCTCATTAATAATATAAAAACAAAGGCGGATGTTTTAATTTTAGCGGGAGGAGATCATATTTATTGGTATAATAATGCAGGATATAAATTGTTGAAAAATACATTATATAAAAATGAAAAGCAAAAATATATGATAACAAAAGAAATGAGTGATCAATATGATAGAAATGCTTTTGTAGCATCTTTGAAAATGATTCGTAATAATAGTGATAATCCAAGTTGGTTTGATGGATCAAGGGCTATGAAAGTAATTACTAATTTAATATCTACTAGAATAGATGCTAAATATATTATTCCAACAAGTATTAATATGGAGGATGGAATAAAAGATATATTGAAATAGACTAAGATATTTAATATTCAAATATATAGTTTTCTGCAACTTTAGCGAGAAAGTAAAATATGGTTAAAAAGAATTGATAAACTAAATATCATTTATAATGGAGATTTGATTATTGGTAATTTAACAAAAAAATAAAAAAGTATGAAAAGTTTTTTAGAAATAGGAATTTGAATGTTTTCTTTGATAGTGATATATATTTCATTACTAGTATTGATGAGAATGCTTCTATAATTAAGACTTCTAAAACTAAATATTTATGTTTGATATATGCAAAAAAGACTAATAAATGGATAGTTAAATAGTATTTTTGCTAAATACATAAGAATTGCTACTAATTATGTATGTATTATATTAAATAATAAGGATAAGCTTAATACAATAATGATTTAGAAAATAGATAGAAAAGTGGTATGTCATGTCAGATACTTATTTAGTGGAGTTGTGTATGTAGAAAGCAAAAATACTAACAAGTAGTAAGGAATCTTCCCATAATTTTTCTCAAAAGAGTATCAACGATGGCTAGCGATGGTGAAGCTAATATTTCATGTTTTTAACTATTATTTTTAAATTAATTATATATTTGAAAATAAATATGATAAAATAAGATCGTTGAGGTGATAAATATGGATTATGCACTTGAGAGTGGGAAAACAAAACAAGCTTATGATATGGCAATTATTGATGCTTTTAGGGCACAATATGGTCATGAATTGTCTTTTTTGGTGGGGGATGGTCAAAAATCGCCTGAGAATTATGGAAAAAATGATAGAAATACTTATGGTGCAATTTATTATCCAGAAGAGGCCACTATTAATTATGATAATGTTAAAGAATGGAACAGGACAATCTTAGGTCTCTTACTATTTCACTATTTAAAAGATGGTAAGTATGAAAACTTTATTCAATTACAAAAAGATGAAGATTTTCAAGGGGATGTTTTATCTAAAGAATCATTTGAGTATCTTAGTAAATTTATGATTGATAATTTTGATACTAAGGAAAAAGAAAGTTTGCTTTTATATTATATGGTCATCAACGATTTAGGAAAGAGTCAGAAAGTAAAAGATATTTTATCTGAATATGGAATTGTATCAGAAAATCATGATAGGCTGTTATCTTATTTGGTAAGTTCTGGAAACAGCGAATTAATAGGTAGAATAATGCCTGGATTTTACTCATTCAATGATGAAAGTAAGCAAAAACTAATTGATGTTTTATCGTATGGCATAAATGTGGGACAATGTATTCAAGGCGAATGTCCGGGATATATGTTTAATAATCTTGAAAGTCTATCTCTTGATGCTAGATTATTGATGTTTGGGGAGGCTATATTAGATATTGGTGGTGTTAATGGTCATGGTACTAATTTTAAAGGGACGTCTATTTTAACTGAATCTATGACTGAAAATTTTATAACTGCTGTAGATGCTATCGAAACTTGCTCGAAAGTAGAAGATATATATGATACATATTTAGCTCAAAGAGCTAATATGATGCAGATACAAACTACTGATCTATTATTAAGAAAAGCTATTACTAGAATTTGTTTAATGATGCGCTTATTTAAAAAAGAAGATTTTTATGTGGTTGAAAATGAAATTTTTAATAATAGAGATAGATATGCGTTTTTAATTAATGAATTAAATAAGACTGGTTATGAGGGAGAACCTGCAATTTTGTTATATTATGCGCCATCTTTATTGAGTAATGCTAAAAAGTACTATAGTAATAATGAGACTAGGGTGGCATCTGAAAATCCTATAGTTTCTTCTTTAAAAATTTGTTTACCGTTTATGCAAAATATAATGATGGAAGCAAGAATGAAAAATAATAGCATTGGTAATGGTATAATGGAGATTATGCTTGAAAAACCAGTAAAGGCTTTTGAAGTGGATCCTAAATTATTATTTGACATGAAATTAAGTATTATAAATGAATATGAAGGAGTTGTTAAAAAACCTGCCAAGGTTTTAATGTTTAGTCATGTGAGTGATATTGATGGTTTGGGAGCAGTTGTTCTTGCACAACTTGCATTTGGAACTGATGATGTTGACTATGTACTTGTGAATGATCCAAACAATTTAAGAGAAATTGTAGAAAATAAATTAAACAGTGGAGAATTGTCTATATATGACATGATTTTTATTACTGATTTAGCGTTAAAAGATCCAACACTTAATGAAGTGGCTAAAAGTGATATAAAAGATAAAATTCAGATTTTTGATCATCATCAAAGTGCAATCGCTGATGGTTTGGATAGATATCCTTTTACTACTATTATAGAAAAGTTTGAAGATGGAGAAAAAACATGTGGTACTTCTTTGTTTTATGATTATTTAGTAAGACATGGTCTTATACAACGGTCAGCTTCTTTAGATAAATTTGTGGAGATGACTAGGATAGAGGATAATTTAATATATGAACGGTATGGAGAGTTTGGAGAAAAGGCCCATAATCTTGCTTTACTTCATTCTAAAGAAGAAAATGGTTATATAAGCGCAATGCGTGATAAATTAAAGAATAATCCAGAAGATTTTACATTTACAAAAAAAGAATTAAATCTTATTAATTCTAGAAAAGAAGAAATCCATAAATATCTTTCAGAAATTTTAAATAATATGGTGTATATGGTTGATGAAGCTGGGAACAAATTTGGCACTTGTTTTATTGATTATGCTTTTCGTAATGATGTTTTTAAATCTATTGTTGCAAGTAATAAAAACGGTGCTGCATATTTAGTATTAGTTTCATTAGATAAAGGCCCATATGGACGAAAATCATATAGAGCTCTTGATGAGAATGTTGATGTTGGCGAAATTGCAAGATGTCATGGTGGTGGAGGACATGTTGATGCTGCCGGGGTTGGGATAACGGCTGAACAAAGGGCAGCTATTTGTGAAATGGATGACTCTTTTGCTCTTGAATATCTAGTGAATTCTTGCTATAAGGATGGATATCCTGTATATGTTAAAAAATGATAAAACGAGATATGGAAGATTGGGGGAAGCTATGAATATAAAAATAGATAATATTACTGATAAAAAGAAATATTTGGATGAGTCAATGTATATTAGTCTGTATATTCGTAAAATAATGAAAAATAGAAATAAAAAAATAAAACTTTATACAAGAAAATTATTGGAAACAATTATTCTTTCCATTATGATTATTGCCTTTTTGATTTTTATTTATGTATCTAGTGAATATATGAGAGTGTCTTGTATATGTTTAATCGCAATATATACATATATTTTTTTGTTGTATTTGATAAAACTAATAAAAACACATAAATTCTTAAAAAGACGATGCCAAGAAAAAACAGATTCTATTATAAAAATTAGTGATAAAAAAATAGTGTTAAAAAATAGCAATATTGGAATGTCGGTAGAGCAGGATTGGAAAGATATTTGTTTTATTAAAGAATCTAAATATTGTATTATATTTATCAATAATCAAGAAAATCAATTAAAACCATATATTGGAATTCCTATTGAATATAAAAGTGAGTTAATGAAAGCGATTGAAAAATACAATATAGAAATACCTATAATACAAACTAAAAAGTAATATCTAAAAGTTTTTAAAAATATCAATAGAAAGAGATAGTAAGTTTTGCAAAGCTAAGGCTTCTTTTATAGCGTTTTTTTTGCTTATCAGTAAATGACTTTGGTATAGTGAAGAGTGCTATTCAATTGTTGTAATTGGGGATTTATATATTATCATTAGAGGATGCTTGTTCTTCAGAAGGGAGAAAAAATATGGTAAGAATTTGTGAGTTGTTATTTCAACTAGAAGATAAAAACTATCGGGATTTTCAAATGAAATTAATTCCCAATAGTAGTATAAATAATATGATTGGAGTACGGACGCCAGAACTAAGAAATCTAGCAAAAGTGATGGTAAAGGAAGTTGAATATCAATCTTTTTTAGAAGAACTGCCACATCAATATTTTGAAGAGTATCAATTACATGCCTTTATTATTTCAGAAATTAAAGATTATGATAGATGTATTTCATATGTTAACTGTTTTTTGCCATATGTTAATAATTGGGCAACGTGTGATCAAATGAATCCTAAAGTTTTTAAAAAAAATAAAGAAAAGTTATTGTATGAAATAAAAAAATGGATAAAGGCTAAGCAAACTTATACTGTAAGATTTGGTATAGAAATGTTAATGAAACATTATTTGGATGATGAATTTAGATTGGAATATTTAGAAATGATATCAAAAATTCGTTCTAATGAGTACTATGTTAATATGATGGTTGCTTGGTTTTTTGCAACGGCTTTAGCAAAACACTATCAAGAAACTGTTTTGTATTTTGAAAAACCAACCTTAGATGTGTGGACACATAATAAAGCAATTCAAAAAGGAATCGAGAGTAATCGATTATCAAAGGCTCAAAAAGAATATTTAAGAGGGCTAAAAATAAGTAGTAGAGTATAAAAAGATAGTTGAAGTAACTTTTTTATAGTATAGAAAATCGTATTTTATAGCTAATACTAAAATGTTAGCTATTTTTTAATTTTTATTTACTTACTACTTATATGAGTATAAAATAGTATGTGTATAGAGTAAGGAGAGTGAATATGAAAAAAGGTTTTGATAATGCAAAATATGTAAAAATACAAAGTGAGAAAATAAAAGAAAGATTTAAATTGTTTGACAAATTGTATTTAGAAGTTGGGGGTAAGTTATTTGACGATTCCCATGCTGCTAGAATATTACCGGGATTTAAAAATGATGTAAAAATCAGTATGTTTCAAGAACTTAAAAATGATTTGGAAATTATTTTTTGTATTAATGCTGGTGATATAGAAAGAAATAAGACCAGAGGGGAGTATGGGATTACTTACGATCAAGAAACATTATCTTTAATTGATAAATCTAAAAAGCTTGGATTTATCGTTAATAGTGTTGTAATTACTTTATATAAAAATCAAGTTAGTGTTGATAAGTTTATTAATAAGTTGAATAGAAATGGTATTAAAACTTATATTCATACTGCAACAAAAGGGTATCCTACTGATGTGGAAACTATTGTGAGTGATGAAGGTTATGGGGCTAATCCTTATATTGAAACTACAAAACCTTTGATATTAGTTAATGCCCCTGGACCTGGTTCTGGAAAACTTGCTACTTGTCTTTCACAAATTTATCATGAAAATAAAAGGGGAGTAAATGCTGGATATGCGAAGTTTGAGACTTTTCCAGTTTGGAACTTGCCTTTAAGGCATCCTGTTAACTTAGCCTATGAGGCGGCAACCGCTGATTTGAAAGATGTTAATATGATTGACTCTTTTCATTTGGAAAAATATGGTGTTCAGGCTGTAAACTATAATCGTGATATTGAAACATTTCCTATTTTAAAGAGTATTTTAAATAAAGTTTCTAATGAAGCTGTTTATTATTCTCCAACCGATATGGGTGTTAATATGGTTGGATTTTGTATAACAGATGATGAGGTAGTAGAAGATGCTTGCAAAAAAGAAATTGTTAGAAGATATTATAATGAGTTAAATAATTATAGAATGGGTTTATGTGATGAGGATACTTATAAAAAAGTTAAATTATTGATGAATGAATTAAATATTGATGAATATTATTTAGATATTATTAAACCAGCTCTTGAGAAAAAGAAATTAGAGGGGGACTTACCAGTAATAGCTATGAAAATTAATCGAAAGATTATTACAGGTAAGCAAACGGATTTACTTACTCCAGCTGGTGCAGTTGTTTTAAATGCCATCAAATATTTGAGTAAAATTCCTGATGATATATATTTACTTAGTCCTAATATTTTAGAACCTATTTTAAAATTGAAAAAAAATATGGGTACTGGAGATAGACTTAATTTAAACGAAGTTTTGGTAGCACTTAGTATTTGCTCTGTTACAAATCCTGCAGCCAATGAAGCTTTTGTTAGTCTTCGTAAATTAAGAGGAAGTGAAGCGCATGCTACTTATATTGTTACGGGTAGTGATAAGGATGCATTAAAAGATTTGAAAATTAATCTTACTTGTGAAAGTGAATTTATTGATGAATAAAAATTATTCTTATTTTAGGAGGTGAAATTTATAAAAATAATAACGATTTGCGGTAGTTTGAAATTTCAAAAAGAAATGATGGAGGAAGCTCAAAGATTAGCTTTTGAAGGTAATTGTGTTCTTACACCAATTTATCCAGTACCAATAAACTTTGAAGTAACCAGTGAGATACTATCTTTACTAAAAGTAGCTCGTAAAGAGAGAATAAGAATGTCTGATGCCATATTTGTTATTAATAAAGATGGTTATATTGGTGATAGTACTATATTAGAAATAGAATATGCAAAATCTTTACATAAAGAGATTGATTATTATGTAGATGTATTGAATTAATAAGATAAACAGAAGGCTGGCGTTTACAACAAATGTTGAATTTGGATATTGGCTTCGTATAGGGAAAGTATTATACGGAAGATTAGATGATGCTAAAAAGATTCAATATCTTGACTGGTTAGATGAATTTGATTTAAAAAAGAGCCTTGTACCACTATTGAAGATTTGTTAAAATATTCTATGGAGTAGCCAATACAATTGGTGCCAATAGAAAGAATAAACTATTACCTATAGAGGAAATAAAAATTACAAAGGAAGATACTTTATAAAATTGTTCTCTTTTGTATTTATTTAGAAAGGTTGTTATGAAAGAGAAGTACAAAGTTATCATAATCGGTGCAGGGCCTGCTGGATTATCTACAGCAATCAATTTATATAATAATGGTATCAAAGACATATTAGTAATAGAAAAATATAAGTTTCCTAGATATAAATGCTGTGCTGGATACATTACAAACAAAACAAAAGAATTTTATGAGAAATTAGGACTAAATATTATTAAATGCCATTATAGCTTAATTGAGGATTTTCAAATATATTATAAATTAAAAGCTAAGCAGAAGATAAAAAATAAGTTTTTATATACGAATCAGAAAATTGATAGAGTAGAATTAGATAATGAATTTTATAAATTAGCTTGTAGAAAAGGAATTAATGTATTAGAAGAGACTTCTATTATACGTAATGATTTACATGAAAATGGGATTACCATTTCAAAAGGTAAGAAATTATATTATGAATATTTGGTATTTGCTGATGGTACATATGGTTATAGTAGTATTTATCAAAAAAAGAAAAGGAACAATATTGCTCTTCAAAAAGTGTTTAAGAGTAATAGAGATGATGGCATTGAAATTCATTTTGGGATAACAAGGAAGGGCTATGCTTGGGTTAGTACATATAATGGAATAACTAATGTAGGACTAACAGATTTGTATGACAAAAATATAAATTATCAGAAAGCTTTCTCTAAATTTTTAAAAAAATTAAATTTAGAAGATGATACTAAAGGGTTAAAAGGATCTTTTACACCATATGGAATAGGAACGCCTTTGATTAATGAAAATGTATATTTTGTTGGTGATGCTGTTGGGGCTTGCGATCCACTAACACTGTCTGGTCTACGTTATGGTTTGAAATCAGGAGAAGTATGTGCTAAAGCTATTGCCTTAAATGATAGTAAAATATATAAAAGACATATAGCTGTTTTAAAGATAAAATTTAATTTTATGAAGATATTGATGAAAATATTTTATTTGAAGGGAACCTTGTTTTTAATATTTAATATTGGATGTATTTGCTTTAGTAGTCTTATTTCATTTGTATTTAATCATTTTTTTGTTAACAAAAAATAATTGGAGGCTTTTTCGTGAAAATATGTTTTGTTTGTTATGGTAATATTTGTAGAAGCCCTATGGCCGAGTATATTTTAAAGCAAAGATTACGGAAACTAGGAAGAGAAAAAGATTTTATAGTTGAGTCTAGAGCTATAAGTAATGAAGAAATTGGTAAGGATATATATCCTCCTATAAAAGATGTTATGGATAAATATAATGTTTTATATAGTAAGCATTATGCTTATCCATTAAAACGTACGGACTATGAAATTTTTGATAGATTTATCTGTATGGACGATGGTAATATAAGAGAAATAGGCTATATTTTTGATAAGATGGATAAAGTATCAAAATTATTAGATAATGATATATTAGATCCTTGGTATACTAGAGATTTTGATAAGGCTTATTGTGATATTTCTAGGGGAATTGATATATTGCTGGAAGATATAATTTAATTTGATTGATTTTTGGATTTTATTGGAAATAGTTGGGTGGTTGTTGCTTTATATTGTAATAATTTATAACTTAAGGAAAGACAATTACATGACTAAAGTAACCACTAATTTACTAAAAAAAATAAGATTAAAATAGTTTTAAAATGTTTAAAAGAAAAATAGTTATATAAAAACAGAAGGAATAAGGTATATTAGGATAGACTTTTTTAGTAGGATTTTTTTGGTAGCAGTACTTTTCATTTGAAAGCTAATGGTAATTAGTGTTTTAATATATAGACTTAGTTAAATAAGAAATGCATCATATATTTTTAATTTACAAAGATTTTTTTATAAATTTGGTACAATGTTGATGTGATAGGAGACTGTTTATGAAATCATATTTAGATATATTTATTGATGAAGAATATCCAAATTTTTTGGACAAATATTTAAAAACAAAGACGATGAAAAGAATAATGGGGGTTTCTCAGTTTTGTGGTTGTGATTATACAAAATTATATAATCCGTTATTTTTCTTGACTAGATTTGATCATAGTTTGGTTGTTGCTCATATGGTGTGGCACTTTACTCATGATAAGAAAGCAACTATTGCGGCTTTGCTTCATGATGTTGGAACTCCTTGTTTTGCTCATACAATAGACATTTTGATGGATGATGCAATTAGTCAAGAATCATCTGAAAAGGATATATTAGAAATAATTAAAAAAGATGCTGAACTTATGGAATATCTTATGAATGATAAAATTTTGTTGGCTGACTTAGCTAATTTAGATAAATATTCTATTTTGGAAAACAAATCACCAAAGTTGTGTGCAGATCGTTTAGATGGAGTTTTGCATACTTGTTATGTTTGGCTTCATACTCATACTTTGGAAGAAATTCAGGATGTTTATTCTGATTTAATTGTTTTAAAGAATGAAGAAGGAAATTTGGAAATTGGTTTTTCTCATAAAAAAGTAGCCTTAAAATTTGTAAAAATGGTATATGTGTATGCTAAAGAATTACAAGGAAATAGAGATAAGTATGTTATGAAGTATATTTCAGAAACTATAAAAAAAGCTATTCAAAGTAAGTTTTTAAAAATTGATGATTTATATGTAAGAAAAGAAAAAGATATTATTAAAGTATTATCAGAATCTTTTTGTTCTTGGAATGATTTTTCTAGTGCTACGGATATTGTTGGTACTAATCAAAAACCTACTAATTTTTCTGTATCTTTTGAGATTAAAAAGAGAAATGTTATTCCATTAATAAAAGAAAAAAATGATATCAAAAGAATTGATGATGTTTCTAAAAGTGCTTCTATAATTTATAAAAGGTTGCAAGATTATCATGACTTTAAATATGGCTATATTACAAAGATTAAAAATATTGTTTAGATTTTTAGAATGTGGTGTTTTGAAAAACGATAATGCTAAATCTGTATGAAAAAGGAGGGTAATTGTGAAAAATGGCATAACATATTATTTTAAATTGGATATTATTAGAGTTTTATCTTGCTTAATTGTAATTTTGTATCATTTAAATATTGCTCCAGCAGGCTTTTTAATTGTATGTACTTTCTTTGTTTTAAGTGGGTATTTAGAAGGTCTTTCTGCTTTTAAAAATAATGATTTCTCTATCAAAAAATATTATCAGAAACGCTTTGTTAGGCTTTATTTACCTCTTTTGTTTGTGGTTTTTCTTACTTTAATTGTGGCATTTTTTACAGATAATATTTGGATTGATTTTAAACAAGAAATGATATCTAGTCTTCTAGGATACAATAACTTTTGGCAATTACAAGCTAAAAATAATTATTTTGCAAAACATATTCATTCTCCGATTGTTCATTTATGGTATATATCTATTTTAATGCAATATGATTTGGTTTTTCCCATTGTTCTTAAATTAGTGAAAAAATTAAGTGAAATAATTCATAAAAATGTTTCTGTTTTGATTTTTGCAATTTTAAGTATTATTACTACGATATTATTTTATTTTGTTGGGAAAAACGTGGATACTATGACAATGTATTATAGTTCTTCTCTAAGAAGTTTTTCTTTTGTGTTAGGCGTTTTATTAGCTGTTTATCAGTATCATTCGAGATATAGATTGTCCAGTTTCTTTCATAAATTTGTTGATGGGGTATTTATAATTTATTTAACTGTTCTTGCATCTATATGTTTCTTTGTTCTTAAGGATCCAACGTATTATGTATTAAATATGATAATTGTTACTCTTTTAAGTTGTCGGTTAATTGAATATGCAACTTTAAAAGAAAATAAAAGAAATATAATGACTAATATTATTTCTTATTTGTCTAACATTTCATATGAAATATATTTAGTCCATTTTCCTATTATTTTCTTTATGCAAAAGATAAAAGTAAATACTTTTTTTAGAAGTTTATTGATATTTACTTTTAGTATTATAATTTCTTCTTTTCTTCATTATCTTTTAACCTTCAGAAAGGAAGAAAAAAATAGAAGTATTATTAAGAAGATTTTTATAGGGGTTATTGTTTTTTTAGGAGGAGCTTTATTTATCATACAAAATGATCCTAAAAAGGATTTGGTGGAATTAGAAAAGTCTTTGATAGATAAAACTAAAATGATGGAACAAAAGAACCAAGAGTATATGGATAATACCTTAAAGGAAAATGAAGAATTTGAAAAAATGTTAGAAAATATGGCTCTTGAAGAACAAGATGCTGTTCTTAAGCAATTAGTTGAAATACCAATTGTAGGAATTGGTGATTCTGTTTTTTTAGATGCTATTGATAAATTGTATAGAAAATTTCCAAATGGTTACTTTGATGGAAAAGTTTCCCGTTCTTTGATTGCTGGTCTTGATATTTTAGCTGATTTAAAAGCAAATAACAGATTACCTAATCATGTGATTTTAGCGTTGTCTACTAATGGCTATTATTCGGAAAGACAAAATAAAAAGTTAATGGAGATTGTTGAAAATAGGGATATTTATTGGGTTAATTCTGTGGGAGCAGATGATCCAAAATTTAATGATAGATTTGAGGAATTTGCCAAAAATTATCCTAATATACATATAGTCGATTGGGAAGGAGCTGCTATGGGTCATTCAGAATATTTTTATGCAGATGGAATTCATCCAAAAGGGCTTGGAATTGATGTATATGTAAACACAATTTATGATACAATTTATAATAATAGTATGAAAAAATATAAAGATAAAAAGAATGAATTGTTGCTGCAAAAAGAGGCAGATGAAAAGAAGAAAATAACTTTTTATGGAAACGATATTTTAGTAAATTCTTATGATTTATTATATAATAAGTTTGACAAGTCGGCGTTTGTTGCTAATACCAATAATGATTTTGAAAAGGTTTACTATGATGTATCTGAAAAAGTGAATCGAAAAGTTCTAGAATATAAAATTGTTTTTCTGTTTGATAAAGAAATCTCTATTTCAAAAAAAGAATATCAAAAATTGATTGATTTGTGTGCTGGACATGAAATATATATTTGTAATTTCACTTTAAAAGATCTTTCTTTTTCCTCTGATAATGTGCAGGTTATTGACTTTTATGATGAATTAAAGAAACATGATGAGTATTTGTTGCCGGATAAAGTTCATTTGTCTAAAAAAGGAATTGATGCTTTAGTGGAAAAGTTATTTGTTGAATTAAATAAATAGAAAAATGTTAAATTGGTGCTATAATGGACAATGTGAGGTGTTAAAATGGTAGAAAAGTTATTAAATCTGCAAAAAAATGCTTATTGTGAATACTCAAAATTTCCTGTTTCGGCTATTGTTGTTACTAAAGATGGCAGTGAATTTGCTGGAGTAAATGTTGAAGATGCTTCTTATAGAGCTGGAGCTTGTGCTGAACGTGTTGCCTTATTTTCAATGCTTGCTGCAGGATATAAAAAGGGGGATGTTTCTGAAATTAATGTTATGATTTCTAATGGTAGAGTTGGTACCCCTTGTTTTGTGTGCCGACAAATGATTCTTGAATTATGTGATCATGATACGCGTATTCACTGCTATTCTACAAGTGGTGAAAGAAAAACATTTACTATTGATGAATTGTGTCCATTTCCTTTTTCTGAAGATGATTTGAATTAATATGTGTTATAAAATGCAAAGAAAATTATGATTGATTTAGAGATAGTGGGTAAAGATATGAAAAATCCTTAAACAAAGAAGTCTTGTAACACAAATTATTATAAGTAACATAAGATTGATGTCTAATATCAGTAAGGTTATTAGGTTTATTAAATGATTCTAGTAAATATTTATCTTTTCTTAATTCTCTTCTTTTTTTTTGCGATTCATTATTATATACCCCTTTCCTATTATGTAATAATTATATCAAATTTTATTGCGAAGAAAATTTACTCTTTTTCACTGAAAATTGAAAAAAAACTTGACAAACTTGTTTGTTATTAATATAATGTTAATAACAAACAAAAAAGTTTGCTGTTATTTATATCCTCTGTTATTAACATATGGATATTAAGAAAGGGTGATTAGTATGAATCTTGGTTATAAAATCATAGATCAGTATAGTTATATTACAAAAGAAGGGAAAGCTAAAAATAATTATTATCTTAAGAGAAATTTTAGTAAAAAAGAGATAGAAAAAACAAAGTTATTGCAAAAAGGTTTTTTAGACTTTGAACAAAAAGTAAGGGGAAGTGATGAACTGTTATGTAATTGTATTCAAGGAATAAAATATTATAGTGATAAAGGGTATATTTGGTGGGTTAATGCGGATAGATCTTTGGTTGATATTTACTATTTTGGAAACGAATATGATGAAGCATTAGTAAATGGTCTTATAGAATATGAATTTCGTATCAATTTGCATAGAGAATTAATGCGTCGAGAAAAGTTAAATCGACAATTTGCAAAAAGATTTCCAGAAATAGATGGAGATTATCATGGACCATTCTTTTTTGCAGAATTTGCATTACAAGACTTTCGAAAATATTATGGAAATAATATACCTTATTATCTTGTTCGATATTATGAAGATTATTTGGAGGCTGTCGAAGGAGAAAATTATCCTAATCGATATGATTTCTTCGAGAATAAATTGGTATTACAAAAAAAATTAACCAGACATTATAAATTGTAATCAATGGAAGGATAAAAAATAGTTTTTTGTATAATTGTAAATGATGTGATACCAATAAATTAGGAAAAGTATTAATTAGAAGCAATGCGTTAACGTTCTTTTTAAGTTGTTCTCTCTTTTGAATAGGTGATAACCAATTAAGTACTTGCATTGGTATATTATTAGAACGTTTAAGATATTCTTTCATTTGAACTAGTAAATCATCATAAGAATAGAATCAGAGATATGAATAAAATTTTTGTTGATTCTTTCTTTTACGTCTTTCAACTTTTCCATTATGTTTTAGAGTTCATTGCTTTATTGATTTATGATGAATGTTAATTTGTTACATAAAGAGTCCAGAAGATGGATTCTTTTAGTGTTAGAAATATGATATTTTCTATAAATCATCTTCAAAGGATATCCTTTCAATTATAATTGAACAGCATAAAATTTAGTATTTAAATCATGTGGATAATAACGCATATTTTGTGCTATATTATTCATAGCAAAAAGGCCTTTCGATAAATAGATTTTGTTTCAATTAATATTTTATCGGATTTTTTGCTTTTTTTGTACTTAATTGGTGTCACATCAATTATAACTCTACAACTATGTATTGTACAAAATTATTTTTTTATTGCTTTTTTATTGCTTTTTTGATAGAGTAATGTTCGGCGGAGGGAGGAGTATTACGATGTATTTTAATAATGGAGTGAACCGTAATGTATCGGTTCGTAAGACCGTTTTTCCTAATCCTAAAGATATACAATTAAGGGTTGCTGCAATTGGTGATATTCATCTTTCTCGTTTGGTTGGAATGAATGATGTAATACAAATTCTTGAATTATTAAAGGAAGTTAAATCTGATTATATATGTTTGTTGGGGGATTTAATAGATTCCCCTACAGTGTTATATGATTCAAGAAAAGTTGATGAACTATTGTATTTAGTGGAAGAATGTAGCAAAATTGCGCCAACTATGATAGTTTTGGGGAATCATGATTTTATTAATCAAGAGATTTTGGGATTTCCTAGTGTATTAAAGGATATGAGTATTTGGAATGAATTAGATAGCATTAAAGATGTACATTTTTTAAACAACACAACATATACTGATGGCAATGTTTTTTTTGGAGGCTATTTACAACCAAGAGAATCTTATTTTGTGGAAGGTGAAAAGTACCAAAGAGATGCAGGACCTTTATATGATGATTTAAAAAAACAAAGGGTTTTGTTGAATGATTTACCAAGTGACATGGTGAAGATTTTATTAACTCATTCTTTAGAATATTTAGGGGATACAAGGATTAAAGAATTGCTTGTTCCAGCTTATAATTTGGTACTTGGTGGACATGATCATAATGGGTGTGTTCCTACACTAATTGATGGCTTTTGGCCAGGAAATGGTGGGATAATATCTCCTAAAAAACAATTATTTCCTAAACAAGTTAGGGGAATTGTAAAAGCTGATTCGTGTTTATATTATGTATATAGTGGTGGTTGGTCGAAAATAACAGCTTGTGCACCATCTGCTCTTCAATTTCTCAATTTTTTTTGTGATCCTCAAATTGATATTATAGATTTTATTCCTGGAGGACAATACCAAACTGAAAATAAAAGGTATGTTTTACGAAAACATTGGTAAAAATACAGAAAATGTGATATCTTATATTAAGATGGTGATTTTATGAAGAAAAGAAAGAATATGAAAGTAGTACTTATTTTATTATTTATAATTGTAACTATGTACATCATTTTGGTTAAAACAGTTGACGTTCAAGCAATTGGTCCGAATGGATCTGCTGTTGGTTTTGCAACTATTAATGGTTGGTTTCATCAGATGATTGGTTTGAATGATACTTGGTATAAAATAACGAAATATTTAGGTGTTTTACCATTCCTTTATGTGCTGTTTTATGGGATTATTGGTATGAGACAGTTACTTAATACAAAGAGTATCAAAAAAATGGATAAAAAAATAATTGCTTTAGGATGCTTTTATGTTGCGGTTGGACTTGTATATATATTATTTGAAAAAGTAATTATTAATTATAGACCAGTTATATTGGATGGTAGTTTAGAAGCTTCATTTCCATCATCTCATACGATGCTAGCTATTTGTGTGTGTTTATCTGCTATGTTTATGAACTCTTATTATATTAAAAATGATAGTCTGAGAAAAAAAGTAAATATTGCAACGTGGATTTTAATGATATTACTGGTCCTTGGAAGATTGTTGTCGGGGGTGCATTGGTTTACTGATATTTTAGGTGGTGTTATTATTTCACTGTTTTTAGTTTTTGGTTTTTATATGGTCTGTCAAAAATCGAAATAATTGTCATAAAAAAAGATATAGTGATATATCTTTTTTAGTTGATATTTTTAATCTATAAGAGTAGAATGTAATAGAATGTTTTAATAGAGAGGAATAAATATGAGATTATTAAAAAATTTGTTTACTCATTTGTTTAAAGCTAAAAGTAGAAATGAGCCTTGGTTAGATTATTATTCTAGAGAAGAGCGTAGTATTAAATTTACTACTAAGTCTATTTATAGTTATATGGTAGACCGAGTAGGAGTGGATACAGACTTTGTTGCATTAAACTATTTTGGTACTAAAATTAGTTATAATGAATTATTTGATAATATTAATATTTGTGCTAGAGCTCTTAGATGCTTTGGAGTGAAAGAGAAAGATGTGGTTACTATTTGTTTGCCTAATATGCCTGAGGCTATTTATGCTTTTTATGCTTGCAACAAAATTGGGGCTATTGCGGATATGATTCATCCTTTAAGTAGTAAGGAGCAAATTAAATTTTATTTAAAAGAAAATAAAAGTAGATTTTTATTTTTAGTTGATTTTGATTATGAAAAAGTAAGGGATATTCTTGATGAAACTGTTGTTTATAAGACAATTTTGGTATCGCCTAAATTGAGTATGCCTTTTGGAATAAGTATTGGTTATACATTAACAAGAAGTATTAAAATGAGACGACCTAGTTTTCGTGATAGCGATTATATGTCATGGAGAGAATTTATGTTAAAAGGTACTACCTATAGTAAAACCTATCAAGCAAATGTGAAAAAAAATGATATTGCAGTTATTCTTCATAGTGGAGGAACCACAGGGACTCCTAAAGGAATCATGATTTCTAATTTTAGTTTTAATGCTTTAGCTCAGCAATCATCCGTTAATGTTATTGATGTTCGTCCAAAAGATAAGATTGTAACAATCTTGCCCATTTTTCACGGTTTTGGTTTAGGAATTTGTGTACATACTCCATTATGTCTTAAAGTAGAAACAATTTTAGTTCCAGAATATAATGCTAAACAATTTTATAAAATATGGAAGAATGATAAACCACATGTCATTTTAGGTGTTCCCACTCTTTGGGAGGGAATGATGAGCAATAAATACTTTGATAAAATTGATATGAGTCAATTAAAATATATTATAAGTGGTGGTGATTATTTATCTGTTTCTACTGAGATGAAAATTAATGACTATTTACATAAGCATGGTGCCCATGTTAATATCTCTAAAGGCTATGGAATGACAGAGTCTGTTGCAGCTACAGCTTATACTTTTCCAGGAACAAATGAACCTGGAAGTATTGGAATTCCAATGGTTGGAAATTCTTATAAAATATGTGACCCCAAAACGGGAAAAGAACTAAAATTGGGTGAAGAAGGTGAAATTTGTGTTAATGGACCTACTTTAATGAAGGGGTATTTAAATAATATAAAAGAGACAAGAAAAGTGTTAAGAAAGCACAATGATGGGAAAATTTGGCTTCATACAGGTGATGTTGGTTATATTTCTTCAAATGGGGTGGTTTACTATACTCAAAGAATTAAACGAATGATTATCGTATCAGGATTTAATGTTTATCCAAGTATGATTGAACAAGTTTTAGAATCTCACCCGGCTATTAAAAAGGCTTGTGTAGTTGGAGTTCCACATCCTTATAAAATGCATGTTCCTAAAGCATTTTTGATATTAAATGATGGATATAAAGAGACTGGAAAATTAAAAAAAGAGCTACAAAGTTTGTGTAAGGAAAAATTAGCAGTCTTTTCTGTTCCAAAGATGTTCGAATTTCGATCTGAATTTCCTAAAACGCTTTACAGTAAAACGGATTATAACAAATTAGAAAAAGAATAAAAATTTAATGTAAAATAGAAAGACACAGTATCATAATTAGGCTTCCTAGAGCAAATCCCAATAATGAAGTTTTTTTCTTTTTGTATTGAAATGAATTTGGCAAAAGATCAATGAAAGATAAATGAAGCATAATTCCTGCTGTTGTAGAAAAAAGATAGAAAAGTAATAGCTTATTTATATAGTTTTTAAAAAATAGATATGCAAAAATGGCTCCTAAAAATTCTGAAAAGCCTGAAATGAATGTGTAGTTGAACGCTTTTTTCTTATCTTTTGTAGAATAATAAATAGGAATAGCAATAGCAATACCTTCTGGAATATTATGTAGGGCAATAGCAAATGCTAAAGATATTCCTAGTGAATAGTTTGCTTCTGTTGTAAGATAAGTTGTTATTCCTTCTGGTATGTTATGAAGTATTAATACAATAATTGATAATATCCCTAGCTTATAAAGTGAGTTTGTTTTTATTTTTGTTTCTATTTTCATATCGATATAGGAGGATAGAAAAAAACCGATTAGAATCGAAATTATTGTTAATAAAATTTGATGCAAAAAGTCTCCTGTTTTTAAACATAAAAATGCTTCTGGTATTAATGAAAAACAAGATAAGAAAATCATTACACCGGCAGAAAATGATAACGAAAACGGAATTAAAATATTTTGGTATTTCTTTGAAATAAATATTGGAAGAAAACCTATCGTTGTTGATATTCCAGAAAAAAATGGAATCAAAAGGGAATAAAATTTTGTATTCATATTAGATTTTATTCTCAAATTGGTATAAATATGTTATAATTAGGACGTTTAGGAGAAACAATATGAATTATGATTTGGAAATGGAAAAACAGATAAAGAACATAAAAAAAGGTACTAAGCTTTTTTTACACGTTTGTTGTGCTCCTTGTTCATCGGCTGTACTTGAAAGGTTAGGAAATTTTTTTGAGATTACTCTTTTTTATTATAATCCAAACATTACGGAAAAGGATGAATATTTAAAGAGAATCGATGAAGTTAAAAATCTAGTATCTTATCTTGAATGTGAACATAAAATTTCTGTAATAGAAGGAGACTATGACCCAAATATCTTTTTTGAAATGGCTCGTGGGTTGGAAAATGAGCCGGAGAAAGGGCGAAGATGCTTTAAATGTTATGAACTTCGTTTGAGGGAAACAGCTAGAATGGCTAAGGCCTTGGGTTTTGATTATTTTTGCACTACTTTGACATTATCTCCTCATAAAAACTCTAACTGGATAAATGAAATTGGAATGAATTTAAGTGAAGAGTATTATGTTAATTATTTGTATTCTGATTTTAAAAAGAAAGGTGGATACAAAAGAAGTATTGAGCTTTCTCATCAATATCATCTATATAGGCAGGACTATTGTGGTTGTATTTATTCTAGAAAGAAAAAAAATTCGTGATTTTTAGAAATAGAAAACCCATTCTTTACTTGATACATAAATTATAATATAATCTTAATAAAGAGGGTGTTACAATGAAATATTATTGTATAGGAATTAAAGGGACTGGAATGTCTGCGTTAGCACAAATTTTACATGATTTGGGTCATGAAGTATCTGGATATGATGATGCTAAAGGTTATAAGTTTACACAGGTTGGATTGGAAGAGAGGCATATACCAATTTATACTGATCAATCTCATGAAATTGATTCTGATACTATTGTAACTTATAGTGTGGCTTTTTGTGATAGTCATCCAGAGTTGCAAAGGGTAAGAAATTTGGGATTAAAGATTGTCAAATATAGTGCGTTGATGGGTGAAGTAATTGATATGTTTTGTTCTATTGGTGTAAGCGGAACTCATGGTAAAACAACAACTTCCTCACTTGTTCGACATATTTTAGAAGAGAATGGTGGTTGCAATTATTTTATTGGTGCTGGAGATGGCTATGCTGCTGCAGATAGTGATTATTTTGTAGTTGAATCAGATGAATTTAATCGTCATTTTACTGCTTATCATCCTATGTATTCCATTATTACAAATATTGAAAGAGAACATATGGAATGTTATCAAGATATTGATGATATTCGAAATGCTTTTGAAATTTTTGCTAACCAAACAAAGAAATTAGTAATAGCCAACGGTGATAATGATGAAGTAAGAAAAATAAACTATAAAACTAAAGTTCAATTTTATGGTTTTGGATTTACTAATGACGTTGTTATCAAAAATTTGAAACCTTTGGAAAATGGCTCTAGATTTGATGTATATATAAAAGAAACGCTATATGGTTCTTTTGAGGTTCCTTTATATGGTAAACATATGGCCTTAGATACTTGTGCAGCTATTTTGATTTGTAAAGATTTGGGAATTCCAAAAGAGAAAATTTACGAAGCTTTGAAAACATTTAAAAATGCTAAAAGAAGGTTTGCGGTTGAGAAGATTCGAAATACAATTATTATTGATGACTATGCCCATCATCCTACAGAAATAAGGGCTACTTTGGAAGCAGCAAGACAAAAATATCCTACAAAAAGATTGGTGGCTATTTTTAAACCAAATACATATTCTAGAACAAGAGATTTTCAAGATGAATTTATAGAAGCGTTAAAAGTTGCGGATAGAGTTTTTTTGACTGAGATTGATTGTAATAGGGAGAATCCAATGGATTATCCTGGTGTTAGTTCTAAAAATATAGTTAATCAAATTGACGGTGCGGATATCATTAGCGAAGATACCATCTATAAATTAGGGGATGAGATGGATTCTGTGATTTGTTTTATGAGTTGTGCTTATGTTGATCAGTTGATTGAAAGTTTAAAGGTATATATATCTAATTTCGCTAAAGAAGAATAATTCTTCTTTTTTTCTTGATTTATTAAAAGGAAATCGATAAAATAATTTGTAGGGAGAGTTTGGTATGAAAAAATGGTTTAGAAGAGAAAAAAAAGAAGAAGTTTTTAATTATGAAGAAGAATTGAAAGAGGAGTTAAAAAATAATAGTATTGTCTTGTCTTTTGCTATATCTATTATTATTATTGGTTTTATTTCTATATTTTATAAAAATAATCATACTTTATTGATAGGAATTGCAATCAGTTCATTATTGTTAACTATTATTCAGTGCTTTAGCAATGGAAATACTATATTGAATATATTTCCAATATTTACATTGTTAATTTTTGGCTTTTTTGAAAAATCTATAAAGAATATTCCAGTTATTAATGTTTTGCTACAAGAACAATATGCTGATTTTATTATCTTTTTAGCGTTTAGTTTAACTTTTTTGACTCAAGCGTATAAAAATATCTTATTTAAACATAGCTTAAAAGAGGAAAGTGTTAATTATAACGATGAGAAAAATAAGATGATTTATTCTGAATTACAGGTTATTAAGAATATAAAAGAAAAATCTTTAAATATAAAGAAAACTTTAGATGATGAAAAAGTCAGTAATGCCACTATAAATGAGGCTATTGAAGATTTGTTAAAGTATATAGAAGATGAGGGCTTTATTAGTAATGTAAAAGCAACTCTAATTACTCGTGGTAGTGAAAATAAAAAAGTAACATTTAATATTGAAGAGGTTGAAGAGTCTATTATGCTAAATAGTTCTTTAATTAGAAATCGTGAAATTAATGCTAATGAAAATATGGAAGAAGATTTTTCATTATAGTGAAGGAGAAAACTAGAGTAGTCTAGTTTTTTATATTAATGGTCTAGCTGTTAATTGATTTACATCTGAATCTATATATGATACAATATATTTGCTTTTGTCATGAGGTGATAAAATGAGGAAAAAGAAAGAACTAAAAGGTGTTTCTTTTTGGAAAAAGAATATTTTAAGTTTAGTATGTTTAATCTTAACAGCTTGGTTTATAGTATCTTTAATGGCTGTAAATATTTTACCTTTTAGATATATTTTAATAATTTCGTTTTTATTATTATTTTTAGATATTATTGGTATTGTTTTAATTAATATATCTAAGAAAAAAGTTTTAAAAGTAATAGGAATTATGGTGGTGTTATTCTCTATTGTTGGAAATTTGGTAGCACTATATTATTTATCTAGTACACAAAAATTTGTAAGTAAATCTTTTATGGTATCTTCTAAGAAAATATATCAGAAGAATACTTATTACATTTTGGCTTTAGCAAGTAAAAATAGAAAGAAAGCAGATATATCTTCTGAAATTTCAACTTACACTGAAACAGTGTATTTGGATAAAGCTATGAAAAAATTAAAGGAAAAATATGAAGTTTCAGAAAAAAGATATGAAGATATAGATTCTATGTTTGACAATTTAAACAACGAGATTGATGAGTTTTTATTGATAGAAAAGTCGGCGTATGAAATAATTTTGAGTATTTCAGAAAAGGTGAATAAAAATAATTATGATATAATATACAAATTCGATGTAATTACGGAAAGAGAAAATGCTAGTAGTAACGATACAGAAAAGTTCAATATCTATGTTGGCGGAACAGATTTTGCTGGATTAATGGATTTTAATATGATTGCTACAGTAAATACTGCTACTCATAAAGTACTTTTAACAAGCGTCCCAAGAGATTATTATATTGAAGTTGCTAATAAAGGCGGAAGACGCGATAAGCTTAGTTTTATGAAAACTTATGGGGAAGATGTTAATAGAAATTCGTTAGCAAACTTTTTTAATACTAATATAGATTATAGTGTAATTGTTAATACTGATAGTTTAGTTGAAGTAGTAGATTATGTTGGAGGAATTGATTTCTGTAGTAATTATACTTTTACTACGACCCATGCTTTGGTAAAAGATACTTATATTGATACAGGAAAAAAACTAACAATACATAAAGGATGTCAACATCTAAATGGGATTGAGGCGTTGACTGTTGCTAGGGAAAGAATAGCTTTTCCTGGAAGTGATGTAGCAAGGCAAGAAAATTGTCAAAAAATATTGTTAGATATTCTTAAAAAATTAATAAGTGCTGATACATTACTACATTATAATAGAACTCTAAATACTTTAAGTTCTTTGTACAATACTAATATTCCTAAAGAGATTGTTACTAATATTACCAAAGACTTATTAGATAATAGAAATGTTTGGCAAATTGAGACACAGGCTGTATATGGGGAGGATACCAAGGATAAAGTTTACCTATCTAATCTTATTGATTGGGTAATGTATCCTGATATGGATAGCGTTGAGAAAGCAAAACTAAAAATAGGGGAGACACTAAAATAGACTTTTACGTAGTATTAGATGATGAAGCATTGCATATATATTATGTTTGAGATATAGTGAAAGGGTATTATTGTGTTTAACTAAATACAAGGACAAAAAATATAGTTATCTACTTTAGAAAAACATATTGACTATTTAGTAATAAGACGGATAAAAGATCCGTTTTTTGTTTGGTATAATAAATAGTAAGAAAATCATTATATTACGATATTTTAATAATTTGGATATTGCTATTTGTTTTTATAGATCGTGTCAGCTACTATTAGTGTCTTTTTATCTGATCTCTTTGATTCATTTGCAAGATATTATTTTTGATATTCTAGAGAACTCCACTTTTTTCTTAAACGCTTGTTTATGATGCTAAAGTGTTTTTTTTCTTGATTATTTTAGTATAATGTGATAAATTATTAATGTAATTTGTATGGCCTGTTGGTGAAGTGGCTTAACACATTACCCTCTCAAGGTAACATTCACGGATTCGAATTCCGTACAGGCTACCAATTAAATATTACTAGATTTTGTATCTAGTTTTTTTTGTGTGCGTGCATGGCATATATCTAGGCAGTCAGAATAAATAAGTAGGAAAGATTAGCGTATCTAAAGAAAAGTCCTATAAAAGATATTAGTCTATGAGCGAAATTAGAAAGGATGAAATAAATCAAGATAAACTAATAGGAATAATAAGAAGAACAATAAAAGAGGTAATCTTGTATCTCTAATTAGGAAATCCTTACAAAGTAGAGTAATGGAAAATGGCGTATTACAACCAACTAAGAAAGAAACTCCACAAGGAGGAAACTTAAGCCCCTTATTATCTAATATAATGCTTAATGAATTAGATAAAGAACTTGAGGCAAGAGGACTTAACTTTGTTAGATACGCCGATGATTGTTTAATAATGGTTAAATCAGAAAAAGCAGCAAATAGTGTTATGGAAAGTATAACTAAGAAATTAGGATTAAAAGTGAATGTAGAAAAGAGTAAAGTAGCAAGACCAGATGATATAAAATACCTAGGATTTTGATTTTACAAGAAAATGAATCAGAATATATGGAGACCAAAACTACATATTAAGTCAGTACATATGAAAAGTATATTAACAAACATAGACAAAAATATTCTTAGAAAACTGGAATATTACATAGAGATGCATATGTGATAGTAAACTCTAGAAGAGGTTATTATCACATTGCTCATACAAGAGTACTAGAAACTGCAATAACCAAAGAAAGATTAAATAAAAGAGACCTAGTAAATTCGATAGACCACTACTTAAAAGTTCATATTATTACAAATTAAAACGCTGTATATCGAACAGTACGTATGATGGTGTGAAAGGGTATCATATCAATAAATGTCGAAAACTTTTATTGAAAATTTACTCTATTTGATTGTAAAATTATGTTTAAAATTTTTAATACTGACCATATTAATTATGGGAGGAATATAAATGACACAAAAAGAATTATTATATGTTGAAGATGCTATTTGTCATGAACAAATTATTATTAAAGTATTAGTAGATGCTTTAGAGCAATTAGAGGATGAAAAATTAAAAGTTTATATGGAAAATCAAAAGAAAACTCATGAGAAGATGGAAAAGAAATTGAAGAAGCTTTTGGAGGGAATAAAAAATGAATGATCAAACTTTATTAAATAATTATTTGTTAATATTAAAAAGTACTGTAGAAGTGTATGTTCATGGTACTTTAGAAAGTGTTAATCAGAAGGTAAGGGATTTGTTAAAAGAACATTTAAATGAAACTATCCAGATGCAATCAGATACTTATGATATAATGACTGATTATGGTTGGTATCAAATCAAAAATGTTGATTCTAAAGTAATTGGGGATACCCTTACTAAGTTAGATAAAGGAAATTAGTGATTTTTTCCTTTTTTTTTGGCTTGAAAAAAAGGAGAAAATAGTATAGAATCATTAATAGTAGGATAGGTGAAAAGAATGAATAATAATGGGGTTACAAATTCAAATAAGAATGAACAAGTTGGCTTATCACCGATGGAAGGTGTTCGAATAGCACCAGTTGTAGAAACTCCTAATAATACTGGACAAAGTCAGCCGGTATTAGTCAATACGAGTAATCAGATGATGCAAAATACAAATGCATCTCAAGGGAGTTATCAGAGTGTGAATGCTAACACTATTCAACAAAATGTATTAACAACTTCTAATACACCAGGACAGCAGATTAATACGATGCAAAATGTAGCTACTCCTGTGCAGAATGAACAAGTTCACCCTTCTCAATCGGCTTTAACGCCACCACCTCTAAGTAGTGATGGGGTAGGAAAGAATGCTACTCAAAAAAAGAAGAGGGGAGGGAAATTAACTTTTATTTTCATCTTAATTATAATTGGTTTGGTTGCTTATATTTATTATTCTTCTAAAAACTATATGATTGTTTTAAGACAATTGCAGTATGAATGTAGCCCTATTCAGGGGGATAAGAAAGAAATAGATTTAGACTTAAATTCTACTTTAGTAAAAGATTTATATAGTAAAGTTTCAACAAATATAAGAGAAGATCTAGCACAGCCACAGTTTAATGATCAAATGAAATTGTATTTAGCATATAGACAAATACTTGATAAAGATAAATATGATTCTAACTGTAACTTATTTAGTCCAGTTAGTATGGAGCCTTATCGCTGTGAAGAGTCTACTGCTTTTGTACCGAAAGCTTTTAAAGAAGAAACTTTACGGCATGAGTTTAGGAAACTGTTTGGGGAAAACACGGATATCTCTTTACAAAATATCCAGCTAGGAAATTCTTGCTTGGTTGGATATCAATATATATCTGATAGAGGTGAGTTTGTTCAGGGTTTTTGTAATCAACAAACTGCTACATCTTATAAGGCTACCAAAACATTAGTAGAAGCAAAAAGTATGGGGGCTACTATTGTTTTGATAGAAGAAGTAAAATATCATGAAAATGAGAGAATGCCATTGCCAGAATATTTAAAAAGTGGAACGTATAAATATACTTTTCGATTAGATATGAACTATAATTATATATTTCTTGATAAAAGATATGAGGAAAAGTATTAAGGAGGGGCTTTAATGGAAATTAAAAAGATAGTTACTGGATATTTAGATGAGAATTGCTATTTATTAATAGATAATAAAACATGTTTGGTTGTTGATCCTGGAGATGATTACAACAAAATAAAAGAAGAAATTGCAGATAATAAGGTTCTTGGAATATTAATAACGCATTCTCATGCAGATCATATAGGTGCATTAAGAAATTTTTTAACAAAGAGGAGTATTAAAATCTATAAAAAAAGCAATCTAGAAGATTGGAAAAAGTATGAAATTGGTTCCTTTCAATTTCAATGCCTTTTTACTCCAGGACATTCAAAAGATTCTGTTACTTTTTATTTTGAAAATGAAAATGCAATGTTTGTGGGTGATTGTATTTTTAAAGAAAGTATTGGACGAACAGATCTTCCTGGTGGAAATGAAGCTGAAATGGAGCAAAGCTTAAAAAGAATTTTAGAATTTAGTGCTGATATTACTTTATATACAGGGCATTATGATATTACGACGTTAGCTTATGAAAAAGAAAATAATCCTTATTTAAAGTGATTATTTTTTCTTTAAAAAAAAGTTGTTTTATGATATTATAAAGAACCGTAAGAGGTGTTTTATGAAAGTTTGGACAAAAGTATTAATAACGGATAAGAATAAAGATGTTGACCAAATTGCAAGGTCTTTAACGAATTACTTGTATGGATATGGACCAATATTAGATATTTGTAGAAAATATAAAATTACTAGAAAAGATAGACGAACACTTGATCAATATACAGCTAATAGAATAGCAGGATTATTGATGTTGTACTTGTCAAAGGATACAAAAAGAATTAATGATATTATTAATAAATATGATTTGCCTGTTATAAATTGTTCTGATATCATCCCACAAATAGAGGGGTATATAAATAAATAAACGAATAATAGAAACATACATATTACTCGTTTATTTATTAAAAGTTCAGCAAGACACTGAAGAATCCCATAATCATGGCAATTAGCATGATTATAGCAACAACTTTAATTATTTTATTGTTCATCTGTTCTTCACCTCAGCTTTAATTATATATTATTTGTCTAAAAAAGTAAATTTATTTCTAGCATACATATTGGAACTATGAATAAAGTTTATTGGGTGATGTTATGCTATCTTTTTTTAAAAGAAATAAAATACTATCTATCCTATTCATAATAACAGTTTTAACAATTATACTAGGAGTTTTTTTAACTGCTTTTTTTGATAAGACATTAAATGAGGAAATTACTTTTCATATAACACAGATTGTTCAATATATCAAAAGTGGTAACTACAATTCTCAAATATTATTTAAAAATGAAATAAAGAATAATACTATTTATTTACTGTTTATGTGGCTTATAGGTATGTCAATAATAGGTATACCTATACTTTTATTTTTGTATTTGGTGAAACTTTTAACTCTATCATTTGAAATAGTATTTCTTATTAAAAATATTAAAATAACGGGTATACTATTTTCATTTTTATATGTTATTCCAAAACTTGCACATATTATTTTATATTTTTTCTTATTAAATCATGCTATACGATTTTCGATTGTTCTTATAAAAATGATATTTTTTAAAAAAAGTTATAATCTACATTTAATAATAAAGAGATATAGTTTTATTTTTTTGATAATTGAATTTAGTTCTTTACTAGTAACTTTTATTGAAACTTGTCTAATGCCTAAAATTTTTACTTTTATTATTTGATAGTTTTGCCTAAAAAAGTGTCAATTTACACTTGAAAATTTACAGCTAAAGCCCTATAATTATATAAGGAGGGTAGAAGCATGAAAGAATTGAACACAGTATTAACTGAATTGGGAATTAGTAAAGTAAGATTAGCAAAATATTTGGGTGTATCTAGGCAGATGCTATATAATTATTTAGGAATTGAAGATCTTAATAATTGGCCAAAAGAAAAAGCTGCTAAATTATTAAGTTTATTAAATGTTAATAGTATAAAAGAGTTGAAAAACTTAAAAATAAATGGCGATTATATTATAGAAGTTGAAAAGCGCTTAAATGAGGGTGTAAAAGATGTTTCTAATAAAGATATAATTGCTGATTTGAAAGGCTTTAGTAAAAAGGAACAAGAATTATTATCTGATATTATCAATTTATTGAAAGAAAAGTTGGCTAATGATAAAACAAAAAATACTTTTAATACATATAACTATCTTTATCACTTTTTGCAGTCAATGGAAACTAATGAAGAATTGAAATATATTTTGGCATATATATCAAAGTCTTTAGGTTTTGTTGATCCAATGGAATTTTCTTTTAGTAAGGAGAAACAGTTTGTGTTTGAAAGTATTATGTTTAGTGCGATGACCTTATATAATAATGGGGGAGCCTCAAAAAATAAATTAGGGGAGTCTCATAAGCGCTTTGTTCAGAATATTGAACAAAAAAAGGAAGAAAAAATGTCTCGTACTCAAGAATTGAACACTGTAAAAATACAAGCTTTAAAAGAATTAGGTTATACGGAAATTAATGAGGATAATGCTAAAGAAGTATTTGAAAAAATTGCGGAGATTCAATCAAGAAAAGTATAAAATAGGAAGAGGGTATTATATAAATATCAATATAACATCCTCTTTTTAGTCGTTTATATAAACTTCCTATAATTGATATTATGTTAACTTCTATGTTTTGCTGATACCTATATTTATATTATAATGTGTGTAATTATAATATTTTATTTTTTCTTCTTCTCTTTTTATATTATTATAATCTAATTAACTAATATATAAATGTATTTCTAAGAATATTATCAGACTGATTAGAATAAATTAAAGTTATACTTTAATTATTGGTAATTTATATTTATGGATTGTCTTTATTGAAATAAAACACATGTCATTCTTTCTTTTATTATAATTAAAGGAAATTCATTTTAAGCCATTTATAGTGTTTTAAATGGACTGTTTTATACAGCTAAATCTTTTAAAATTAACATATTAATATTAAAGTGTATAAAATTCATTTTATTACTCATAATAATTAAAAAGGAGGAATTTAATATGAGTAATAAAAAGTCTTGTAATCAAGCAAATTGTTGTAGTGGCAAAGAGAGAGCCGAGGAAAATACTATTAAAAACTGTTCTGGTAGTAGTATGAAAAAACGTGCTAATTCCCCTACTTCTTTTTGCCAAAGTTTTGAAAAAAATAGGGGAATAATAACTGATAATGAATATGAGGTAAAATCTGAGATGGATGATAACATAAAGGAAGTTAACTAAAAAATAGGGTGTATGCCCTATTTTTTTATTATTCTAGTTCTTCTAAAATACTTTCCCCTATTTCTGTTTCTTCTACATCAAAATTATTGGCAATTAAAGCCCCTATATTGGCTAGTGTATCAAATTTTTCTAATCTTCGTGGGTGCTTAAAGTTTCTGCTATATAAGATGACAGGAAGGTTTTCTCTGGTATGATCATTTCCAGGAAACGATGGATCATTTCCGTGATCAGCTGTAATGATAAGTAAATCATCTAATTCTAACTTGTTAATAATAATTGGAATATTTACGTCTAGCTCTTCAATTGCCTTGGCATATCCTTCTATATCTCTCATATGTCCATATAATGAATCAAAGTCTGGTAAATTGACCATGCAAATTCCGATAAAGTTTTTATCTATGATGTCTGTAAACTTATTGATAGCTTCAGCATTGGTATTTGCTTTAATCATTTTATTAATACCTTGACCATCAAAAATATCATTTATTTTTCCTATTCCGATAACACTATAATCTCTACTATTTAAACTATCTAAAACAGTCTTTTTTGGGGGTTTTATTGCATAGTCTCTTCTGGCTGTATTTATTAGTTTATATTTTCCTGGAGTGCCAGTAAACGGTCTAGCAATGATTCTAGCGATTCTCCAATCTTCTTTCAAGGTTAATGCTCGAATTCTTTCGCAATATTCATATAAACTAGCAATTGGAATACAGTCTTCATGGGCTGCAACTTGCAAATCTGAATCTGCTGATGTATAAATAATTAGAGAACCATAATTATATTGTCTTTCTCCTAATTCTTGAATAATGGAATTGTCATGAGAACATTTATTTCCAATTACTGTTCTTCCAGTAATTTCCTCAATTCCTGCTAATACATCATAGGTAAATCCCTGATTAAAAGCTCTAAATGGAATATCATTTTTTATTCCTACCATTTCATAATGACCATTTAAAGTATCTTTACCGGCGTTTATTGGTTTAGCAATTGTATAGTAAGCATCTACATTTTTGTTTTCATTCATATTTAATGTATCTAGAAACCCAATTTTTTTCAAGTTTGGAATAAATAAATTATATTTTTCTACTATATGTCCTAATGTGTTAGCCCCTACATCACCAAAATCTACTGCATCATTGGTTTCCCCTACTCCCAGTGAGTCTAAAACCATTAAAAATATTCTTTTGAATTTCATAAGTATTACTCCTTCTTACTTCGCAAATGGTATTGAATATAGTCATCGACTACTTTTTGATTACTAACTTGAGTGTAGATTTTCGTAGTTGAAATGTCTGAATGTCCTAGCATCTCTTGAATACTTCGAAGATCAGCTCCCCTATTAATTAAATGAGTTGCAAAACTATGTCTTAATGTATGTGGGGAAATATTTGGATTTAGTTTTTTTTCTAGAAGTAGAGCTTTTAAAATTTTAAAGAAGCCTTGTCGACTTATACCTGTTCCGTGATTATTTAAAAACAGCTTTGTACAATTCTTTTTCTTTAACAAATGTTCTCTTTGATTTAAATAAAGTTTTAAATAGTGAATTGCATATTCACCTATGGGAACTTGTCTTTCTTTTCCACCTTTTCCAAAATATATATGGATTAAACAATTATGTATATCAATATCATTTGTTTCTAAATTTATTAATTCGCTTATTCTTAAACCACATCCATACATTAATTCTAACATAGCTTTATTACGATAGTCAAATGGCGTGTTTAAAGGAATATCTAATAGTAAATTAATATCATCTAGGCTAATTGCTTTGGGGATACTTTTTTTTAGTTTTGGTCTTTCAATAAATTCAGCTATATTTTCTTTTACTATATTTTCTCTGAATAGATAGACATGGAAATTTTTGATTACGGTTAGATTGTGAGCAATTGTTGTTATTTGTTCTTCGTTCCGTACTTTTAAAAATTCTTGGATATGATGATTTTTAATATCTTCTACTAATTTTATATTTTTCTTTTTTAAAAAGATATTATAGATTTTTAAATCGTTTGAGTAAGAGGCTATTGTTTTATCAGATAATCCTTTTTCAAATACACAATAACTTAAAAAGTCTTTAATGGCATCTTCTATTTTCATGTAATCACCTATTTTAAGTATACATAAAATAATATAATTTATCAAATATATTGATAGCAGAATAACTTAGAACTATTTGTGAAAAACAAAAAGTAAAGATTAATGTATTCCAAATAATGAAGGTTTAATAGACTTTGTTTATTTATAATGAAAAATAAAAGCCACTCATAAATTTGAGTCGCTATATTAAATTTTCATTCATTATTAAATTTCTTACTTTCTTTTTTTGACATAAGGAGAATTATAGTATTCTTTTTGAATCTCGCTAGCAGTGGATAAATAATCATTAATTGTTGCAGAAGAAAATGGTCTATTTACCCTAGAACATTTACTTTCTTTATCAGGTCTGAACGTATTTAATTCTAAATTTTTTTCCCTCATATCATTAACAATATCCATATAAAATGATAAGATATAATCAGCTTGGTTAGCAGAATCCAATGTTTCATATCTACCTTCAATAGTTATTTTAATAATATCTTCTTTATCTTCAAACAGAAGATTAAGCTTTCCTGGACTATGATCATATTTGAAAAATTCATAAGAGAAATACGCATTTGAATGATTTGTATGCAATTTAAACTCATGTCCATCTTTATCAAGTTCAAGCTCTAATGTGTTACCATATCTATTTTTAAGAGGTAATATTATATTATTTTTTGAATCATATCTTGCATGATTACTCATAAATTTTAATCCATCAATATGCCATAAATTTATACCATTAATTATTTCTATACTTTGATAAAATGCATCTCCTAATTTAATTTTTTCATTTTTTGCTATTGCTATAATCATGTCTTCTAAAGAAGCATATCTCATTCAAACCACCTCAGGTAGTTATTATATATATAAATATTTTTACTAAATTGTTGAAGAATAAAGGATTTGAATATCATTATTTATATTCTGAACAAGATTTTTTGCTTGATTAGGTAAAGTGCAATTTTAATAATTAAAGATGTTATTTTATTTTAATGTGGATTTTTAAAGGAAATTTTTATAAAATAATATTGGTGAAGTAAATGAGTGAACCTTTAGCTTTGAAATTAGCTCCTAATTCTTTGGATGAAATAATAGGACAAAATCATTTAATTGGGAAAAATAAGATTTTTACCAATCTGGTTAAAAATAAGAAATTATTTTCTATGATATTATATGGGAAACCCGGTATTGGCAAAACTTCTATAGCAAATGCTTTAGTAAAAGAATTGGGGGTTCGTTATCGCTTTTTGAATGCAACGATGAATACTAAAAAAGATTTGGATGTTGTTATTGAAGAGGCAAAGATGTATGGAGATATTGTTTTAATAATGGATGAGATTCATCGTCTAAACAAGGATAAACAGGATGTTTTATTACCACAATTGGAAAGTGGTCGAATCATATTGATTGGAATGACGACCTCTAATCCTTATCATTCTATTAATCCTGCTATTCGTAGTCGCTGTCAGTTATTTGAATTACATGAGCTAGATGTTAAAGATATTGTAAAAGGCCTTAAAAGGGCTATAATGCATCCTAGTTTAGAAGGAATAAGTATTGATAAGGAAACAATCGAATTTATTGCTAAAATGTCTGGGAATGACTTAAGATATGCTTATAATCTATTAGAAATAGCTTTTTATTCAACTGATGATAAAAACATTACGATTGAAAAAATAAAAAATATTCATAATCGGCCAGTATTTTTCTCTGATAAGAATGGTGAAGGGCATTATGATGTTTTAAGTGGATTACAAAAATCGATTCGTGGTAGTGATGTTGATGCAGCTCTTCATTATTTGGGAAGATTAATCATAGAGGGAGATTTGGATTCTATTTGCCGAAGACTCAGTGTTATTGCTTATGAAGATATAGGTCTTGCTAATCCTGCTATTGGCCCTAGAGTTGATGCGGCAATTAATGCAGCTAATCGTGTTGGATTTCCTGAGGCTAGAATCCCTCTTGGAACAGTTGTTGTTGAAATGGCTTTATCACCTAAGAGTAATACAGCTCATATTGCTCTTGATCAAGCTTTAAAAGATATAGAAGAAGGCAATGTTGGCACCATTCCTAAACATATAAAGACAGACTCGCCTGATTATTTATATCCACATGATTATCCTGGTTCTTATGTTGCTCAACAATATTTGCCAGATAAAATAAAAAATAGAAAATATTATATTCCTAAAGATTTAGGATATGAACGAAATCTAAAAGCTATTTATGAACGATTAAATAGTTTAAAAAATATTAATAAGTCTTAATATTTTTTGGGATAGTGTGTAGAAATATTTTGTTAGTCAATTGAGCGGGATTGACTAGCTTGGGTCGATATATAGTAGATAATGAAACTTTTATTAAATATATATAATAGAGTATGTAGAAAAACACAATAAAGAAGTATATAAGAGAACGGGAAACCGAGAATATGTTCAAGACAAAAGAAGTGTAAAAGAATACGAGGCCCCTTTTAAGGATTGTTAGAGAGAAAAAGGCGATTGGCAAATCAAAAAGCTCTCATGTGAGAGCTGCCAGTAAATAGAAAAATCACTAGTTAAACTAATGATTTTTATTCTTTATAAGATTATCTTGTTTGTCTAAATTTTTATACAATTTCTCTTGCTTATTGATAGCTAAATATTTAAGATGAACATCTCAATTAAGTGATTGGCATTTATATCACTTGTTTTTAATTCTAAATCTATTTTACTTAATTCTTGCATAAGAAGTAGCAATTCTTCTTCGGAATAGAGATGTGTTAGTTCTTTTGTCTTTTTTATTCTAAACTCTTTTTCTTCCAGGGTATTTGCTATTTCTTTATTATTCATTCTTTTGTTCTCTAATAATTTTACTTGGTAAATAATTCTTATTTGACTGGCAAGCAGTCCAATAATACCAAAAGGTTCTATATTGTATGATAGAAGCTCTCGATACTTTCTTAAAGCATCTTCTTTGTCTTTACTTGCTAAACTTTTAGAAAAAGCAAATACTAAATCTTTGGAATCTCCTAATTTTTTCACTACTATTTCTTTGATATCTTCTTTTGTTATTTCTCTGGTATCTAGCTTATAATTTTTTAGTTTTTCACATTCTTGAGATATTTTTGTAATATCATCTAGACAATATTCTTTTAAAAAAGAAATGGTATTAGCATCTATTTTATAGCCTTTTAGGGCTGCTTTTATGTAATCGGTTGAGTCTAATGATATTTGTTTATATTGACAAAGTTTTTTTAGTGTTTTTGTTATTTTACTTGTATTATTTAATTTTTTTGCTTCTATAATTAATAGATTATCGGGATTTGGATTTTCTATGTATTTGAATAAATGGTCACACTCTTTTTTTAAGTCATCATATTTTATATTTTCAATATTTTGAATAACGACTATTTTTTTCTTACTTATAAATCCATAGGTATCTAAATCTTCTAGAACTTGGTCTAAGGTGTTTTCTTCTAAATCATAATGACTAGTTGTTGCTTCTTGAAATTTGTTTTCTTTGATAAGATATTTTCTTTCTTTTTGGAGGGAAAGGGAGTCTGTACATTCTAATAAATAATTATTATTCATGAGTTTTTATTGTTTTCTTGATGTGAGAGATAATTTCATCTATATTCTCTGTTGTCTTTCCTCCACCTTGTGCAAATGTTTTAGAACCTCCTCCATTTCCTTCTGAAGAGATGGCTGCTTCTTTTACAACTAATCCAGCATGAACAAATGAATTACTTTTAGCAATAAAATTAACACTATTATCCTCTTTAATATTAATAAAGAAAATAAATCCATTTTTCATTTCATTTAGAATTGTATCAGCGATACTTTTTAGCAGATTATTATCTTTATCATGGACTTCCATAATAAGCGTTTCTACATTATTAATGGTTTCCATATTTTCTCTGTAAATATCTAAGTTTTGCAAAACAGCTTTTTCTTTTAATTCATAGTATTTTTTTTCTAATACCTTTACTTCATGATGAACATATTGAAGTTCATTTCTATTTAAAATAATGTCTTTGTAAGATGTTGGTTTATCATTGTTAATATCAACATCAAATTCTAAAATTATGCCACTGTTTTTAGCCTTATCTAGAATTTCTCTTGCCTTTAGGAGTAGTTTAACTTTTTCGTCAGTATATGTTTTTATTGTTTCATACATAGTGGACTCAATTCTATCTTTTGTTACTGCTTCAATTCTGTAAACATTACTTCCTTTTGATTCACAATTATAAATTGCTAAGGAACCTATTTCTTTGGTGTTTGTTGCATGAGTACCACCACATAATTCAATAGATTTTCCTATTTTTACAACTCGTACCTTTTCTCCATATTTTTCATTAAATAAGGCCATTGCACCTAATTTTTTTGCTTTATCTAATGGTAATACTTCAGTCGATACAATTAAATTTTCCTTTATCATATCATTGGCAAATTTTTCTACTTCTAAAATATTTTCTTCTGTCATTTTTCCTGAATATGTAAAGTCAAAGCGTAATCTTTCATTGTCAACATAGCTTCCTGCTTGACGAATGTTTTTTGATACTACTTGTTGTAAGGCATATTGAATAATATGAACACTTGAGTGATTTGCTTCTATTTGTTTTCTTCTTTCTTTATCAATAACTAATTCGCAAGTATCTCCTACTTTTATTTTTCCATCTAATAAGCGAACTTTATGAATATGTTGACCATTTGGTGCTTTGAAGACATCCACTACTCTAGCTTTAAAATTATCTCCTATAATCATGCCTGTGTCACTAACTTGTCCACCACTTTCAGCATAGAAACAAGTACGCTTAATAGCAATATAAGTATCATGATCAATGGATTCTACTTGTTTATCTTGTGAGAAAATAGCTAAAACACTACTGCGTAAGCGATAAATTCCATAGACAAATTCACTATCATCTTTGAAATCTAATAATACTTTTTTTTGGCTTGCCATTGAGGCATTATTTTTTGCATTTTTCTTTGCTAATTCTTTTTGAACATTCATGTAATAATCAAATTCTTCTTTTGATACCTTGTATCCTAAGTCCATTAAGTATTCTTCTGTTAGTTCAAATGGGAATCCATATGTATCATATAGTTTAAATGCCTCTTCTCCACTAATATATCCATCATTAGATTGCGAAACTAACTCTTTTAATCTTCTTTCGCCTGCTTCTAATGTTTTTAAGAATAATTTTTCTTCTTCCATTACTTTTACTTCTACTTCAGCTCTTTTTTCTGAAAGGTATGGATAAGCATCTTTCATGACATCAACAACATCAGAAACAATTTTGTACATGAATGGGCATTCTAGGCCGATTGCTTTTCCGAAGCGGACACTACGTCTTAAAAGTCTTCTTAAAACATAGCCTCTGCCAACATTTTCAAAACATGCACCATCAGATAAAGCAAATGTTATTGCTCGAATGTGGTCAGCTATTATTTTAAATTCTTTTTGACCTTCATAGTTGTATGGTGAAAGCTCTTCAATGTGCTTTATGATAGGTTTAAATAAATCTGTCTCAAAGTTACTATCTACATTTTGAAAGATGCAACACCATCTTTCAAGACCAGCTCCGGTATCGATATTCTTGCTTGGCAATTCTTTATAGTCTTTACGATTGACACCTTCTTTTGAATTAAATTGTGAGAAAACATTATTCCAAATTTCAACATATCTTTCTTGTTCTTCATCTTTTTTTAATTTTTCTAATGCATCCCCATTTGGATCATATTTTTCTCCACGGTCAAAGAAAATTTCAGAATCTGGACCACAAGGTCCTTCCCCTATTTCCCAAAAGTTTCCTGGTAGTGGGACAATATGATCTTCGGCCAAACCAACTTCAAGCCATCTTTCTCTGGCTCTTTTGTCATCAGAATAGACCGTTACATATAATAGGTCTTTAGGAACGTCAAAATAGTCTTTCGATGTTAGTAATTCAAAAGCAAATTCAATTGCTTCATCTTTAAAATAATCTCCTATACTAAAGTTTCCCATCATTTCGAAGAATGTTTGATGTCTTTTGGTAATTCCTACATTATCAATATCATTAGTACGAATGCATTTTTGAATATTAACAATTCTCCTACTATCCGGTATTTCTCTTCCGTCAAAGTATTTTTTTAAAGGTGCTACCCCAGCATTAATCCATAATAAACTGTTATCGTTTATTGGTACCAATGGAGCACTTTCATAAATTTTGTGATTATGCTTGGTAAAAAAGCGAAACCACATATTTCTAATTTCGTTATGATTCATATATTTCATAATTTACACCTCTTCTAAAATATGTTTTAATTGATTGATTGTATTTTCGATAGTTCCATTATTCAAAATGTAGTAATCTGCATAGGCTATTGGGCCACCTTTATATAAGTTCTCAATTTCAGATAAATCTCGATAGCAAATGGCTTCTAAGTTGAACGGTCTCTCATGACGTTTTTCCACTCTTGTGTAGCGGATCTTTTTATCGGTAACAATACATATTAATTTTAACGTTGGGAATTTTTTAATTAAATATTTGTATTCGTACCAGGAATATAAACCATCAACTATTACGTTGTTTTCCTTTATTTCTTTTGCGATATCTTTTTCTATAAATTTGGCATAACATTCAGGACCATGTTCTTTCCGAAGGTTTTCACGAAAGTTTTTTTCACTAACTCCATCTTCTGTTCTTTCTATTCCAGCCTCTTGCATTAGTTTATAGGTAATTCCTCCCATATATAATTTTTTCCAATTGTTTTTTTCTAAATATTCGGTGATAATGCTTTTACCAGCTCCACTCATGCCAACAACTGCAATTAGTTTATTCATAATCAATCCTCATAATTTTCTTCACTTCTTACTATCTCTAATGCGGCATTTTTTAGATCTGCAAGAGATCTATTTTCAATAACATAGTCAAATTGGTTATAGTCTAATATTTCTTTTTCGGTTATATGATTAGCCTCTTCTTCTGATAATTTGGCATCATAATTTTTTCTTTCTAATTTAATGGTAACGACATCATCATATTTATTTTTTATTCCTTCAAATTCACGGATTAGTCTAGCATCAACAATAATAAATGTATCAAAGAAATTCAAAAGGATCTCAATATCTTCATATAATCGTCTTAAAAGAAAATCTTTTTTACCCATTTTTTCAGAAATAATTTCAATTCCCATTTTTTGTAAAAATTCGCGGGGCTTATCTTCTTCTCGCCCGTCCCAGTCAAAATAGTTTTTGGCAAAAGTATAAAGTGGTTCCGTAATATGCATTACACAAGGCTTATAACCATAGTCTTTTAATTCCTCTCTTAAATATTCACCAAAAGTGTTTTTCCCTGTTTTTGCCAAACCACCTATTACAAATATTTTCATAAATCCTCCTTAATAAAAAAAGAATGATACCTAAGGAGTGCATCATGCACGGTACCATCCTTTTATAACTTTATTTTGAATAACGGTCTCCCGATTAAACTCCTTGAGTAGCTTCTTGAAAGTATTATCGCTTTTTGCACCAACCAAAGCGTCTCTAAAATAATTTCTTTCAATACTCATCTCAAATCATCGTTTATTGATTTATTACGTCTTTTATTTTAACAAATATTAAGTAATTATTCAATCCTAAATTTTAAAATTTTATTACTTATCTCTGACTATTCTGCTTTTATGTTGTCCTTTTTCTCTTTTAAAAAATCTATAACCCCTGTTTCCTCTGAAATAAACACTAGGATTACTTTAATACAAGCAATACAAGGAGTTGCAATGACCATACCAAATATCCCTAAGAAATGTTGGAAAATTAATAGTCCTAAAATGATTGTAACTGGGTGTAATTTTAAAGTATGTCCCATTATTAGTGGCTGATAGAAATTGTTTTCTAATAGTTGAACTACAAGTATTGATATAATTACACAAATCCCTGTTATAGGGGAAATAGTAAAGCCAACAATGACAGCTGGAATTCCTCCTATATATGGACCAAAATATGGAATTATATCAGTTACGGCACAAAACATGGCAAATAATATTGGTGCTTCCATACCAGCTAGGGTAAGACCAATACTTTGAGTTACAAAGACTAATAACATTACTGTTAAAACTCCTTGAACATAATTTCTTAGTGATGTATTAATTCTATGTATTAATTCTTCATATCCTTCACGCCATGAAATTGGTATAAGATCATAGATTGTATTATTGACTTTTTCAAAATCAAATAATAAATAGAACCCAATCATTAAACCTAATGTAAAATTAAGACCCTTATTAATAATACTTTTTCCAAATGTAAATAAATACTTTGGCATATCAGAACCGATATGTATGCCATAATCTGTGATGATTGATGTTAATTCTTTCTTTATATTGTTGATATCAATCATATGATTGGTATCGACTTTCTGAATTAAGTTTAGTAAAAAATTACTAATACTTTCAAATATATCTGGTGCTACATTTAAAAAATCTTTTAATTGGGAAACTAAAGCTGGTATTAATAGGTATGAGACTAAAAATATACCTCCTATTATAACTAAATAAACGAGAATACAACTAATAAGTCTTGGTATTTTTCTATTTTGCATTTTTAATACTAGAGGTTCAAAAAACCAGGCTATTAGAAAACCAATAAAGACGGGGGAAATAACCATAAATAAATCTTTTACATATTTTAGTATATTCCATTCTTTTATTAAGTATGTTCCTAATAAAATTAAACATATAATAGCCATAAAATAGCCAATATTCATTAGTTTTTTTCCTATTTTTAGAATGTGATTTAAGCTTCCTATATCTATGTTTACTTCTTTTTCTTTTTGTTTACGAAACATCTTTCTCATCTCCAATTTAATTGTATCAAAAATTTTTTTATTTTTCAAAAAAATAATTTGATTTATTTTTTTTAATTTGAAGATACGTTATAATAGTTTTAGGTGGGAAAATGAAAACAGTAAAAAATGATGTTTCTGATGAAATGGTAATAAAAAATTCAAGATTTATTACTGTCATTAAAAATATAAATAGTGCTAACAAAGAAGATATAGAGATTATATTAGAAAATGTAAAAAGACAGTATCCTAAAGCTACACATTATTGTTATGCTTACATTTGTAATGACGAAAAAAAATGTAGTGATGATAACGAACCTAGTGGGACTGCTGGATTTCCTATGCTAAATGTTTTAGAAAAGGAATGTCTTAGTAATGTAATTGTTATTGTTGTTCGATATTTTGGTGGTATTAAGCTTGGCGCTGGAGGCTTGGTTAGAGCTTATACAAAAGCGGTAACAGAAACTTTAAAAAAAGCTTTTTTTATCGAACTTGTTTTAGGTTATAAAATAAAACTTCAATTTTCATATAATAATCAAAAACAAGTGGATTATCTACTAGGTGGAAAAATCTTGGAAAAAGATTACTCCCAAGATATTACCTATATTGTTTTAATAAAAAAAGAAGATTTAGAAAAATTTTATGATTATTCTTATGAAATATTAGAAGAATTATACATAGAAGATTATTCATGACTAAGTGTTAATGAGGTTTTTTAATTTTTTGATGACCTTCTTTTCAATTCTTGAAATATAAGATTGCGAAATTCCTAATTTTTTAGCTACTTCTTTTTGTGTATATTCTTCATTTCCTAATAAACCATATCGCAAAATCATAATTTCCCTATCTCTATTTTTTAGACCTAATATTTCTTGAATCATTAAATTGCGATTATCTTTTTCTTCAATATTTTTTGGAACTTCATCTTTATCTGTTCCAATTACATCTTCTAAATGTAATTCATTACCATCACAATCATATGAAAGTGCTTGATCAATACTTACTTCACATTTTACTTTTTTATTTTTTCTTAAATACATTAATATTTCGTTATCAATACAACGGGAAGCATAAGTTGCTAATTTTATATTTTTGTTGCTGCTAAACGTATTTATTCCTTTGATGAGTCCGATACTTCCAATACTTACTAAATCCTCTAAATCTACTCCTGTGTTTTCATATTTTTTGGCTAAAAATACTACTAGACGTAGGTTGTGTTCTATTAATTTGTCTTTGGCAAACAAATTCCCGGTTTCTTTCAAATGAATGTATTTTTCTTCTTCTTCCTTAGTTAACGGTTCTGGCAATATGTCTGTTGCTCCTACGTAAAAGCAACTACCTACTTTTAAAAATATTTTTTTTATGAATTGTATTAGTTTTAACATAATTCCTCCTTTAATTTATTGGGTAAAATACAATTGGCATCTGAAAAGGCAAATTTTTCAGTGGCTATGCCAATTAAACAGTGTGATATTTTTTTGTTGTTTATTATTATTTTGTCTGGTCTAATACATGGGATAATTCCCGAAGTATTTAAGGCTTTATATGGTACATAAATAACTTTCTTTAGTGGTATTTTTAAATTTACTAGAATGACACTTTCTTTCTTGATTGGAGATACTAGTCTATTTCCTGTATCAATAAAGCCTTCTAATAAATATTCTTTTTTTTGATATACTATTTTTACCAAATATTTGTTTACTATTTTTTCTTTATAACTTAAAAACTCTTTGCAAAAAATAAAAATAATAAAAGCACTACCAATAATCAAAAGTAAGTAGTAGCAATAAATGTTTTTGGAAAAATCTAATAAATAGAAACTACCTCCTAATATGATGCTTATCAAATAAAAATAACCGGTATTTTTTATTATATTCTTTTTTCCAAAACTTGCATAATTTATAAAAAAGCTAAGCACTATTTTTAGAATAATTAGTGTAAAATTAGATATTTTGATAAATAAAAATAAAGTTGTACTAGTTCCTATAAGGGATCCAAATATTAATCTAAAATTCTTTTTATTTATTTTTAGTATTCTTTTAGTTCCGTAAAGAATCATAAAATCAAGTAAAAAGTTTAAAAGAAAAATAAACTCATAATATATTTTCATCTTATCACCAAAAATAGTATAAAAAGAAAAAAGCGATTTTATTGTCGCTTTATCGTTAAATTTTCTTTTTTTTCATGAAAATTTTTATACAATATGATAAGAATATAGCCATGATGCCTACAAATGTCCATTTTAAAATAGTATTTAATAATGGTATTTTGATGGTATACTTATTAATAATATCAAACATATTCTCGGGGAAATATTTACCTATGATGAATGCTACATCTTTTAGACCTATATTATACTTTATAAAAGTAAGAATTCTTAAAAATATTTCTATGATTGCCATAAGAAAGACAAAGGAGGAAAAGTGTTTGAAAAACATCAATACAACTACAATTAATATAATTAATACAATTAAATCTATATACATACCACACACTCCTACTCTATTAATACTTTATCATAAATTCAAACAAAAAACAATTAAAGAAATATCTTTAATTGCTTCCTCGAGTTTTATAAAACGTTTTTGCAAGTACATCACCAGTTTTTACTTTCTCAAGAGCTTTGCCATAGGCCGCTTTGGCAAAGTTTACAGCTTGAGCATTTAACAAAATTAGAAACTCCTTTAGATATTTAAGATTATTTAAAACTTGTTCCATTTCTTCAGGGCTAACGCTATAGAATTTTGTTGCAGATTCAAAACAACGTATTGCTATAGGATAATGGGAAAAATGCGATACAGCCATCACCGCTTCTAGTGACATACTGTCTAATGGTCGTTCTTTTGTTAATATAGAATTTTCAACATCTTCTCTATATCCCCATCCACCCCAATTTCCAAGAGATAAATATACTCCTGATTGTGGTTCTTGGACAATAATACCCCCAACTTTTTTTAATGGCAAAATCATTTTAGACACATCAAAATCGACATCTTCTACCTCATTCATCGCCCTATAACCTGGTACTAACTTTCTAAAATGTTCAAAACTAATCTGGTCTTCAGATATAAATGGTCTTATAATACGAAAGTCCATTTTACTAGGTTCTAAAAGAAAATTCTCACCATCCCCAATATTGCCATAATCCACTTCTTCAGCAGTAGATGGTATAATTATATTATTCATAAAATAAATCTCCATTTCTAGTGCGTATTATAACATATTATATCGATAAATTCAAGAAAGAACTATATTAATTGTCTTTTATTAAAATTTTATCTCCTTCTTCTAACATAGTAGTAATAAATATTCCATATCCTTTTTTCACATCTTCTACAATAACATAATTTACAACCCCTATTAGTTTATTATCTTGAATTATTGGTGATCCACTCATTCCTTGAATTATGCCACCAGCTTTTTCGAGCAAGCGTTTATCTGTAATTTCGAATAATATATTTTTACTTGTAGAATCTTCATCTAATGAAAGAATTTGAATGGAGTAGTCTTCAATTTTATCTTTTTTTATCGACGTTCTTATAAAGGCCTCTCCTTTTTTTATGGCTTCTTTCGGAGCAACTTCTAAGGTTGCGGCTTCTGGTATTTTTTGATAAACTCCAAAAATACCTTCAGATTCATTTAGCTCAATTGTTCCAAGAATAATATTTTGACTTATAGTAGCGTTTTTTTCTCCAGTAATACCATTTTGACTTTTCTTTATTGTTGAAACTTCCGCCTTATAAATGTTTCCGTTTTCTATTTCAAACTTTGAGAAGCTTGAGGTTTCTAGTATTTCGTGTCCTAAAGAGCCGTAGATACCGGTACTAGGATCTATATACGATAAAGTTCCAATACCTTGTATTTGATCTTTTACATAAAGCCCAGTTTTTAGAATGTTGTCTTCCTTTTTTAAAGTTAAAGGAATAGAAATTAATTTGTGACTTCTTTCTACTGTAAAATTGTAAGACATTTCTTCACTCAATGAATTATTTAATGAATTAATATCTTTTATTGGTTGATTATTTACACTTTTTATTATGTCTCCAACTTTAAATCCGGCGTTTTCTCCTATGTTTTTACCAGATACAGGATAGAATCCTACTATATAGACACCGTTTGAATGGACCTCAATTCCAATTGTTTCTCCACCTACAATTACTTGGTTTGAATATGCAAAAACATTGAATGGAAATAGTAATAAAAGTAAGATTGTAATAATTTGTCTTTTTTTCATAATGCCACCTCAATAATAGGATGCTCATATTTCGACAAATTATTCGAAAAGTTTAATTTGCTTTATACTTTTGTTTTGCTGGTAAAAAGAGTCCTTCTATATTATTCTGATATTTCTCAGCTAAAATATATAGCTTATTTTTTATATTTTCGTCTGAAATAAAACGATTTAGTGTTTCTAAATCACTTATTGTGGTTTCTGATTCTTCAACTAATTTCATAGCAATATTATAAATACTTTCTTTATGCTCATAGTATATATCTTCTTTGGTAAGAGTTCGTTGAATGTAGTATAGCAAACACATTTTGATTTCGTTAAAAAGAGTCTTTTCAATCCAATATATAAATTTAACATTTGGATATTTTCGTTCCTGCAGTAAACATTTTAAGTATGGAATTATCATATCTTCTGTACCATACCAAGTATCAAGGTAAATGTAATTATATTGACTTAAATTTTTGCTTTGAAGAAAATCATAGGCATCACATTTTTCTATGCTAACACTAGTATTTTTTGGAAAATATGGTTTAACTTGTTTTTCAAATAATTTAATTATATCATTATCTTTTTCTAAAATTGTTATATTATTTACACTATCTTTTAAAGCTGCTCTATATGCTGCATATCCAAGACCACATCCAGCAATTAATACATTTCCTTCTACACTATTCAAAAAAACTTTTAGTGTATTTATTTCATATGGTTCTGTACTCATATATGCTTGAATTTGTCTACTATCAAAAAGTGTTGGAAAGCAAATTCCTACTACGTTTTCTTCTTTTGGACAATATTTGTAGTAATGTAATTGCGGTAAATAAGGATTTGATAACAATCCTATTACTTCTTCATCATAAAGTGCTGTTTTCCCAACAAGAATACCTTTTTTCATAGTTACTGGTGCATCAATCGATGGGTGCGGTTTTTTTTCAGTATTACTATATATTATTTCAAATTCGGAATAATTCATAAAATTTTCTGTAGAGTTCTTGAGCTTGACATTTTTGTTATAAGGATCATTTTCTAATTGTCTTGTATCTAAATTTTCCATTTTTATAGAATCGTTAATTTTTTGAAAAATATTATTTTCTTTTGTGGCAATCAACAAGCGGAGTAGAATGTCATTGTTTCCCGTAACAGCACCCGTATTTGAATTATTGTTTAATGGATTGAGTAGATATTTAATGCTACCATATTGGCAGTTCTCTATAGATATATTACAGTATTTTTGATATTCTTCCCATATGGTTTTTATCCAAGACTGAGTATTCATGGATTGTTCTTCTGATTTTTTCACAATATTTGTAGCAAGTTGATGTACAATCAATGCTTCACTGATATTTTCTATAACTTCAGTGATTTCTGGACTTTTAGAATCTAGTTCAATTTTTAACATATATTTTCTCCTTTACTTTGATTGTTAATTTATGAAACAAAAGAAAAGTATCTCGAATAATATTTTATCTTTGATTATTATGATTGAGCATACTTTATGTCTTATGCAGACTGTTAATCATTTTAAATATTATTTAAGTCTTTTAATTCTTTTGTTTAGTCCTTTAGGACTTTCATGTTAACTGTTTTACTAAATGCTATGTATCATATCATGTATTAGGGAAAAATACAACAAAAAAATGAAGTAGATTGTTTTACTTCATTAGGGAAATTATGAAATGTTGAGGTGATTATTATTCTTCTACCTGGAAATCTACAACTTCGCCATTTTCTTTGACAACTTTTGTAATTGCTTCTTCGGCTTTTTTTAACTTATCATCACATATTTTTGATATTTTTATAGCTTCATTAAATTCATTAATTGCATCATCTAATGGTACATCGCCAGTTTCTAGTTTCTTTACTATTTCTTCTAATTTTTCTAAACTTTCTTCAAAATTTAATTCTTTTTTTGCTTCTTTTGACATATAAAATTCTCCTTTTTAAATTACTTTTGCTTTTATTTCACCATCATAAAATTGAATCTCAAGAATCTGACCTTTTTTAGCTTTTTTACAACTATTAATTACTTTATTATCTGTTTTTGTTATTGCATAGCCTCTTTTTAATGTTAATAGTGGATTTAGTGGTTCTAATTTAGATATTACTTGGAGATATTTAGTGCTTTTTTTATCTAATAATTGATATGGTTTTTGTAATACATATGAACCTTTTAATCGAAGAAGTTCTTTTTCTTTTATATGCTTTAAATTGATAAGACCATATCTTAATCTTTCAAACAAATTATCAAAAATCATTTCTTTTGTTTGATAGATAGTTGCTGGATTTTTGAAAATATTTCTGTTTTGAAAATTTTCTAGTTTGGTGCGATTTCTTTTTATCTGATTTTTAATTGTTTGATATAAACGAATATCAATATTTTTTAAGTAAGCTAGAACATCGTTTAATTGTGGAACTGACATTTCTGCAGCCCCGGTTGGGGTTGGAGCTCTTAAATCGGCAACAAAATCAGAAATTGTAAAATCAATTTCATGTCCTACAGCACTAATAACCGGTGTTTGGCAGTTGTAAATTGCTCTAGCCACTATTTCTTCGTTAAAGGCCCATAAATCTTCAATCGAACCGCCACCACGGCCTACGATCAAGGTGTCCAACCCAAAATTATCTGCTCTTTTTATCTGTTTTACAATATCTTCCTTGGCGTTTTCTCCTTGTACTAATGCTGGAAATAGATAGATTTCGGTTAAAGGCCAACGCCTTTTTATTGTAGAAACAATATCTTTAATTGCTGCTCCAGTTGGAGCTGTTACAACACCTATTTTAGAGGGGATTTTTTTTATTGCTTTCTTTTTTTCTTTAACAAATAATCCTTCATCTTCTAACTTCTTTTTTAATTGTTCATAAGCAATATACAGATTTCCTACGCCATCTTCTATCATATCATTGATGTAAATTTGATAACCACCATTAGCTTCAAAAACACTTATTTTCCCAGTCACTAGCACTTTCATACCATCTTGAGGTAAAAATTTTATCTTCTTTGTATTTGAAGAAAACATAATTGCATTAATTCTGCTGCCTTCATCTTTTAAAGTAAAATAATAGTGACCTCTACTATGAGCTTTAAAATTTGATATTTCTCCCTTTAAAAATACTTCGTTTAAATGGATGTCATTATCAATTTTATACTTAATATAGCGCGTTAGTTGGGTAACTGTTATGTATTTATCATTCAATTATATCACTCCTATAGCAATTTATTTGTCTTCATCATGATATATTTTATCCAATACACCATTAATCATCTTAGTAACTGATTCATCACTATATTTTTTTGATAATTCAATAGCTTCATTGATTGCTACTACAGAAGGGGTATCTGTATATAATAATTCATAGATTCCTAATGAAAGAATTGCTTGATCGACTTTATTTAAACGATTCATTGTCCAATCTTTTAAGTACTTATTGGCATATTTTACAATATCTTCTTGATGTTTTATAACACCGTCAATACTTTCCTTAACAAATTTATTTTCTACTTCTATTTGTTCTTTTATAAGGTCTTCAATATTATATTCTAATTTGGCATCATTTAAAATATTTACTTGATATAGTATATGCATTATAATTTCTCTTAATTCGCTTCTTGTTTTCACACTTATCACCTACCTTATTTTAATATATATTTTATATTTATATTCTTATTTTAAAAAGTATATAACATTTTTGTATTTTAATCAATTAGCATTATCAAATAGTTTTACTGATATTTCAATATTTAACCTTTTTTAGAACGGCTTTTACCTCTCTCATAGAAATATCATCCCCATTATTTAAGCCAATACCAAGTGATTTAAGGGTTTGTTCTTGGCTCAAAATTAATTCACTTTTTTCCATATCATTTGCTATTTTTAGAGTATTCAAAAAATTTGTAAAGCCCTTACATGTTATTACAAAAGGTGGAATAGCAGGAATAATCATTTCTAGTTGAGCAGAGGGAACCATTAACTTAATTATAAATGGTGTTCCTATTGTTGCTCCAGTAAAGAAAATTGTTGCACATAGATATCCAAGATATGTTGCTTTCCAAAATCGTTTATAATCACTGTTAGAGATTCCTTTAACTTGGTTTATCATTATCTTATTTAGTTTTTCTATATCTTCTTCACTATATGGTATCCTTTTTGTAGAATTATCAGCCTGTTTTATTATGATTTCTTTTCCGTTTCTTGTAATATCATATCTTGATACAAAGTCTTGTTTACGATGACCTGATTTATAATAGTATTCCATAAATTTCTCCTTCCGATTCATTATTACATATTTGATATTATATCATTTGCGTTTTTGTTTTCAAACAATTATTAATTATTTTTATCTTGATTAATACTTTTTAATTCTTTTTTTAAATCATATAAATAATTTAGTGCTTCCATTGGTGTCATTTCTAGTGGGTTTATTTCTTTTATCTTTTCTTCGATTGGATTTACTTTAGGTGTAGAGTCATTCTCATTCCATTCAAAAAGACTGGTTTGAGTAAATGTTTCTTTTTTGATATTTTTCTTTTCATAAACGTCCAGGATATCCCTTGCTCTTTCAATTAGACTATTTGGTAGATGAGCTAGAGATGCTACATGGATACCATAACTTTTGTCTACTGCTCCATTTTTTACTTTATGAAGAAATGTTACTTTACCATTTTCTTCTAAAGCCGATACATGAACATTTTTCAGTTTTTTTAAATCTTTTTCTAAAGCAGTTAACTCATGATAATGTGTTGAAAACATTGTTTTAGCATGTATTGTATCATGAATATATTCTAAAATAGCTTGAGCAAGACTCATACCATCATAGGTAGCAGTACCCCTCCCTAATTCATCAAAAAGAATTAGGCTTTTTTCTGTAGCACTGCTAATAGCACGATTTGCTTCTTTCATTTCAATCATAAAAGTTGATTCTCCACTTACTAAATCATCGCTAGCGCCAATTCGGGTAAAGATTTTATCGAAGATTGGCAATGTAGCACTTTTACAAGGTACAAAGCATCCCATTTGAGCCATAATAATTGTAATAGCACATTGTCTCATATAAGTTGATTTTCCAGCCATGTTTGGACCTGTAATGAGTAAAATATTGGTTGTTTTATCCATTATGATATCATTGGGAATATATTTTTCTTTCATTACTTGCTCTACAACCGGATGTCGACATTCTACTAATTTTAAAACGGATTCAGTTGTGATTTCTGGTCTTGTAAATTTATAAAGATCTGATGTGATTGAGAATGATTGTAGCATGTCTATCTCGCTAATTATTTTAGCTACTTTTTGTAAATCAGAAACATATCGTTTTATAACTTCACGAATATCCATAAAAATTTTATATTCTAAGGATATTATTTTTTCTTCGGCACCTAAAATAATATTTTCTTTTTCTTTTAATAGAGGTGTAATAAATCGCTCACAATTTGCTAATGTTTGCTTTCTTTCATATTTATATTCTTCTTTTACTAATCCAACTTGTCCTTTTGAAACTTCAATATAATATCCAAATACTTTATTAAAACCTACTTTTAAATTTTTTATTCCTGTCTTTTCTTTTTCTTCTTTCTCTAGTGATAAAATAAAGTCTTTAGAACCACTTCTAATTTTTTTTAGTTCATCTAATTCTTGGTTATATCCTTCTTTAATTAAATGTCCTTCGTGTAAAGTAAATGGTGCATCTTCTAAGATTGTACGGTCTAGCAAGGAATATAGTTCTTCAAATGTCTCTATTTTTTTATCATAATGAAGCTCTTCTAAGATATTTTTTATTGTTGGCAATTCTTTTAAAGAGCTTTTTAGTTGTAATAAATCTTTGGCATTTAAATTCCCATAAGTAATTCTTCCAACTAATCTTTCTAAATCATATACGTTTTCTAGACACTTAATTAAGTCATCTCTTAGAATAAACTCTGTACTAAGAAGTGATACCATATCATAACGTCTTTCGATTTCTTTTTTGTTTGTTAATGGGTTTAGAATACTATTTTTTAGATAACGGCTCCCCATGGCTGTCTTACATTTGTCTAAAAGCCATAATAAGGAATATTGTCTTTCTCGATTACGGAGTGTTTCTACCAATTCTAAGTTCTTTTTTGTATTAATATCAAATTCTAGATACATGGAACTTTTGATAATTTTGCAAGACTGAAGATGATGAAGATTCCCTTTTTTAGTTTCTATTATATAGTACAATAAATGTTGAAGAGTTTTCACTATTCTTGTATCTTCAATATCTTTATAAATGTATGAGTATTCCGTGCTTTCTAATAGATCTTTTTCAATAGAGACTAAAATATCATATTTTTTTCTGAGAGTATCTACTATTTCTCTATCAATCGTTTCATTAACCAGAACTTCTTTGAATCCATTTCTTGTTATTTCTTGAATAACATTGTCTTGTTCTCCTTCTACTAAAATTGCATATACTTCTCCTGTTGAAACATCTGCATAGCTAATTCCGTAGCAATAGGAAAAATCATAAATATTGGCAATGTAATTATTGCTTTTTGAATCTAAGTTAGAATCTAATCTAGTCCCTTTTGTAATTACTTGAACGACATCTCTTTTAACCATGCCCTTTGTTTCTTTAGGGTCTTCTAATTGCTCACAAATGGCTACTTTATATCCTTTATCTATCAATTCATCAACGTAAGAGGCATAAGCATGATGTGGAATGCCACACATCGGTACTTTTTCTTCTAAGCCAGCTTGTTTTCCAGTTAGAGTAAGTTCTAATATTCTAGAAGTTAAAATTGCATCATCAAAAAACATCTCGTAAAAGTCTCCAAGTCTAAAAAATATGATGCAGTCTTCATATTTATCTTTTATGTCCATATATTGTTGCATCATAGGACTAAGTTTGTTACGGTCTACTTCACTTCTTTTCACGTTTATCACCAAGATATATTATACAGAATTTTCTTTATAAAAAAAAGATAGAATCATTTTTTTGTTGATTCTATTTTATTTTCTTCATCATAACTATCATATTCATCACATTCATGGGCTACTCTTAGAGAACAATAAATAAATAAGATGAAAAAGCAAAGTGCAGATATTAAAAATAGTTTCATAAACTCTCCCTTTCTCCCAATGAATGTTGTTTTATCATATTTTTTATTATATGTAAAACTTAGAATTTTATTAATTTAGTCACTATTTTTTATGAATTTTTGTTTTTCATTTAAAGGAAAAATTGCTATTGCAAAGAAAATGTTTGTTAAAATACTATTTTTACTATATTTTGTGTATATAGAAAAAGGAAATACACTTAATCTTAACTTATTAAAGTATTTCCTTCATGTTTTAATTATAACACATTTTCTTATCGTTGTCAAAAAGTAGTAACGTGAATAGCATGTAATTGGTTAGAAAACTTACTATCAATGGTATATTAAATTAGTTTTCTCTTTTACAAATGTATAACAATTTATATACTTTAATTATAAAGTCTTGTTAATTGATTAATTAAAATGCCATTTTAATGGTAATAGTAGTAAAATATTTTACCAATTCAATATTCATGTTTTATTACTTTATATTCGTCAATTTCTATCAATATAAAAGATATTATATTAATAATAATTAAGTTTTATATTATTAAATAATTGTTGTCCCACTGTTTATAGATCTTACTTGTCCTGTGGTACTAGTATCTTCTGCAAGCTATAATACACATTTTGCAATGTCGTTTGGTTCCGTAATTTTGTGTGGGGGTTTTTCTTTTTTTATGCTTTCTTATTCATTATCAGTTAAGTCTTTATTTAGGTCTGTGTTCATTCCCCCCGGGAGCAATAGAATTAGTTCTAATGTTTTCTTTTCTAAGGGCTTTGTAGTTGCTTATCTTAATAATAATACTTGCTTTTTTATTATATTTGATACTTTTTAATTCTAATATTCAATGAATTGTTCTATATAAAAAACTACTACTTTGTATTAATGTTATGAATACTTTAATTCATTATGCTTTTTTTACCAACCTGTCCATGAAAAATGCATGTAATCTTTTGCAGAATTCCAATCACCACCCCAATAAAATCCCTGTTTGGCAAAGGCTTTAACTACATCTTCATTAACAACGTAAGGGTTGTTTCCGTCATCTTTTGGGTTTGGTCCTGAATCTACCATAGGATTATCATCATAGTTTATATCAATTGTTCCACCATAAGCGTGATCAGATAATCTACTGCCACTTACTGTACTTCTATATTCGTATGCATCTGTATTATTTGGTTTTATTGGATATTTCATATCAGTAAGTTCTCTAAACACATTTTGATAGTTTTGTTCTAAGTTTATATTTACTTTTATTTTCATTTTATCTTCTTTTTCTCCATCCCAGTATGGAACCTCAATGTAATCCATATTACTGCTATCTTCTCCACCAATTGCATTAATTCTTCGGCTGCGTTCATCTTTATCTACTCGGGAATGTGCCTCAATTGCTGAAGAGGAGGCCAATACAGATGCTGTTCCTCCTGTGCTTTGGAAACTTCCAACTGCAGATACAGAACTGCTACTAGATGAGGCAGTTAACTTAACAGACGAAGCACTTTGCAAGTTTGCTTCAATTTGAACTTTTTTTTCTTCCATTATTCTGGTATATTTATCGATTTCAGTTTTAGCTTGATTCATATCACTTTTAGCTCTACTCATACCAGCAGAGTCATTACAGTTGGCAGCACGATTATAATAGTCAGTAGCTTTTCCATAATTATCTTGGGCAATTTTCAAATTATCTTTTGCATTCTTATATTCCAAATATAAATCACAAGCGGTAGCAAATGCGTTCATACAACTTTCTAATGCACTTTTATATTCTGAAACAAATTCTTCTGCTTTTGGAGAAAAAGAATCATAAGAAGGGCCTTGCCAAGATCCAGCTAAACTCCCTGTTTCTGAACTATAATTTGACAAACTAGAACTAATAGAACTTAAATCACTATGAACTGTACCACTACTTACCATTAAATCACCACTTTCTTAACAATTTTCGATTTTTCTAACATAATAGCCATAGTAAATGAGGTTTATCTGTACCTCTTTGTTTCTTTTAATCTCTATTATGATTATAAATAAATCCTACCACACAAAACAACAAATGTCCATCCTATTTCCGCAAGTGTTAATTTTTTTGACTGTAACTTATGGGTAAAAAATACTAGATAGTTTGATATTTTTTGTTCACTTGTTTTTTATTATCTATTTTATAATGAAATTGTATTTTGTAAATAAGTTAAATTTAAAGCTATCATAAGTAAAGAATTCTATTTTGTTTTAAACAATTTTAAAAATGATAGAATACTCTATCATTTTTATATGATGAAATCCTACTCTATTATGTAAGGAGTCTCATAACTTCCGTTTCCATCTTTGTAATAGGTATTAGGTTTCATTGAAACAACTGGGCGAAGTCCCTTTTCATAATTCGTATGATACATTGAAATATTTCCATTTGCTAAAATAAATGCCACTTGGACAGTCCCTTTGCCATAACTACCACTAACAGTTAAATAGTATGGTGACATGGTCCAATAATCAAATCCTGACTTTCTGGCGTTCAAACCTAATAAATAGGCTTCTTGGTAAGATAATAATCCTACTGGATAAGTAAGTTTTCCATTCCCGTTATCAGGGCTCACAGTAAATCTGTCAGCCACATTTTCACATGATAATCCTGCGGTATTAAAATAGGCTGGATAAAACAGAGAACTCTCTTTATTCCACCCTCCTAATGATCTGATACTTCGATTGTTGCAGTATTCTGTGTCTTCTAAATAAGCCGTTTTGGAAAACATTTTTTCTTTATACCATAAATCCATTGCACTTTTTATACTTGAACTTTCTTTATTAACATCTTCTGCTGAAAACATATTTTTTAAGGCATCTTCTACTTTTTCACCATTGTTAAGGCTGATGTAATTGGCTTGATACATAGAATTACTGTTATTTAAATAGTTTATATAATAAACTTGGTCACATTTTCCACTTTTATTAAAACAGGTGTAATGAGTTTTGTTACTATTAATGGTATTATATGAATGTACCCAATCATAAATGGGGGCACTCTTATTTGTTAAGACATACTTTTCACCGTCTGGATTATTTGGATGATACTCAACATCATTTCCATAGACAAATCCTACTTCAACATATTTAAGATTATTGTTGTTCACACCCACTATTTGATATAGATTTGAACAAGTATTATCACTACCTAAACATAAATAATTACTAAATGCCATTTTTGATCTATTTTTATCCCATTCTGTTCTTTTGATCGTCGTAGCTGGAGAAGATTCATTACTAACTGTGTAGGTTCCATTTCCATTATCAACAAATTTTTCGCCAAATGTATAATAACTTTCAAATTTTGATAGTTCTTCTCCGTTCGCAATTCTAATTGTATATGCAGTACTTCCATCTACTGCTACGATATAAAATGCATACTTTCCATATGTTGCATCAATAGATGAGCCGTTAGAGGAATTGGAAACGAGATACTTTCCAACTAATGATGTATAATTATCTGGAGAAGATATTTTAAATGCATCATTTAGGTTATATGTTTTTGTATTTGGAGTATTCCAATCCACACTATTGGCATAATATCTCGTTGTGTTTAAAGTTACATTTTGAGTACTCATGTTATATGTAATTGTTCCTTTTCCGTTGTATGTATAAATTCGATTATACATAAATCCCGCATAGGCAGGAGAACTATTCGAAGTATTATAGGTTGTGCTTCCAGCCGAAGCATAAGGGACTTCACTATTTAATGAAATTTGCGTAAAATTATTCCCGCTATTGTGACTTTCAATATAATACAAGGTTTTACAAGAGGTGGTTTTATTTCTGCAAGTATATTTTCCTATTAATTCAGACGGTTTGTTTTCGTCATACGTATATAAATCTTCTAAAATAAATGCTCCATTGCTCAGTGTATAACTGGATGCGTATTTATATGATGTTGCTAAGGTAGAAGAACTCTTTGAACCATATCCTTGGTGAGCTTGGCGGTTTTTTCCACATTCATTGTTTTCATCAACTTCACCATTGTATAGAAGTTTGACGCCTCCCGTAGCTGTAGTTCTTACCATCTGCCAACAGATTCCATTAAATAAAACGTTGCTTTTTGAGGCATCACTCATGGAATTATAATAATATATTTTATTATCATCTGTTAAACCATTTTCAGAATATATTGAAGCAATATAGTCTATAGTTGCATCTCTTTTTATTATATCATATAAAGTTCTTGCTATATTAACTGTATATGCAGAGCTTACTGTACTTTTTTCATCCGACTTTTTTGCTCTAATTATGCCATCACTTTCAAATAAAACTGTTGTTTCTTTACTATCCACGATAACTTCTTCGTTATTATCTTTTATATAAGAACATTTATATTCTTTGCAATCACCGAAGTCAATGACGACAGTACTTTTTTTACCATTTGCTTTTTCTGTAAAGGTGGGCTTGTCTATATCTAGGGTGGATGCTGTAATTATTTTGTTTGCACTACCCTCCTTGGAAGATACTTTAACCATAATATTATAATTAGTTATTAACTCTAAATCTTTAAATGTATATGTACTTCTTTCTGCAGTTTGATTAGATTGTTCAAACCAGGTATTTCCACCATCTATTGAAAATTCATACTTGTCAATTTTTGTAGAATCTCCTGCAATTCCAGCATCGACTTTAACAGTAATACTATATTTAGAACTTGTCGTTGAAATGTTTTTGATAAATGGATGTATACCGTCTGTAAAATATCCTACTATAGATTCTTCACTTCCATCTATTTTTGCGTAACTTTTATCTATAAATGAGTTATCGTATTGTGTACCATTTCCTCCAACAAGGTTTGTAGCGTTTAGAAACATTTCTGCAAAAGCAGTCACATTATCTGTCACAAATGTAGGAGATGCATAGATTGTTTTTAAAAGATTGCAATTGGAAAACATGTTTGACATATCTGTTACTTTATTGGTGTTAAAGTCTTTTAGATCAAGTTCAGTTAGACTTCTGTCATTATGAAATAAATGCGACATGTTGGTAACCATACTTGTATTAAACAAATTGTTAAAAGTTATTTTTTTTACTTTTGGAAAATCAGCGAACAAATAAGAAGAATCGTTATTTCCTAATACTCCTCCTTGACCCGCGATATAGAGTTTTTTTTCTTCTCCATTTTCTAAAATCCAGGCAATAATACTTTCATTTTGTTTTTCAGACAAATCCCATACTGTGATATTGTCTACTTTTTTGGGGACCGAAAGTGAAGTGTCTGCTAAATCTATGAATTCAATAGATGTTATTGTATTTCTTATTGAAGCATTGTGAAAGTCTGGTGCATTATCATTCCATGAAAAGCCTGATATATAATCACTATAACTTCTTAAGATAGGAATTGTTTTTTTCCATTTCGCTATAATTTTAATATCTTTATAAATTGGATTGTTCGGATTAAAAGAAGTTCCATCTTCATATTCCCATCCAATAAATGTATATCCATCTTTTGTTGGGATTTCTAATCCTTTTATAGGAGATCCAAACTCACTGTTAATTTTTTTTTCATCCTCATCAATTACATAGGTAATGATTATTTTATCATATAATCCTATTGTGGTCTTTAACGTCATATTAAATAATATTGTAGAGGCATTAACAAGCATTGTGTTTAAAATGATTCCGATGACTATCAATGTTGCTATTTTAAATGTGCTTTGTATTTTTCTTTTCTTTTCTACTATGATAGCAAGTATTAAACCAATTGAAGATATAATTAAAAAAATATAACTCTTATTTCTTTTGTCTCCGGTAGTTGGATTAATAAGAATTTCCCCTTCTTTTTTTTGATTGTCTTCTAGATATTTAATCGTAAATTTGACATTATTTGTTTGATTTCTTTTTGAAGTGTCTATCAGTTCATTCTTGTATATTACCTTCACTATAAAGTCTAATGAAGATTTGGCATTTATTCTTTTATTCTCATGAGGATTGTATTGATATTCTATATAGGGGTTTGAATTGTCATCTATTATTTTTAATATTGTTATGTTTTTATTTAAAGTACTATTTATATCTAGTTTATAAATTACATAATCATTTAGTTTATGAAATGTAATCGTACTCATAATTTCATCTGCACTAAAGTTGGTAATATCCCCTGTCGTACTTTCCGATTTTTCAGTAATTGTTACTCCTTTTATAGTAAACGGTAAATCTGAGGCTAATACTACTATATTTAAAAGCAAAGCTACTACAAATATAAAAATAAGTATTAATGTTATATAACTGATTTTTCCTTCTTTAAATATATGATTCTTTTTCATCTTTATAAATCGCCTCATATCTTAATCATATTCTATATATATTATAGAAATAATGCCCAAATCTGGCAAGATGTTTTTTAGAGCTTTGCATTTTGTGATGGCGTTGTAGCACTTTTTTTGAAGTAAAAATGATACTGTTTTTAAGGCGCTCCTGTTAAAAATAAAATCAAATACTAATTACTATAAGTATTATGAAACAGCCAAATAGTCAGCTAATAACATGTTAAATAACAAAATAAAAAGAGGATACTAAATCCTTGAGACTATCATCTACACAGATTGTAGCACTGTATATTTCTCAGTGTTATTTAACAATATCTTACTATTTAATGCAATTTATCAAGTAATGATAGTTTTTTTATTTTAATGTTGTTGTCTTTACCAGTTCCTAACTCAATATCTGGTTTAATAGTTTTTCCATGAAAATCACTACCGCCACTCATTAATAAACCATATTTATTTGCTGTTTTTATATAATAATCAGTTTCTTCTTTTGAATGACTTGAATGATATACTTCAATGCCTTTTAGTCCACAACTAATCATTTCTTTTAATAAAATTAGGAATTCTTTTTCTGATAATTCTAATGACTTTGGATGAGCAAGAACTGGAATGCCACCACTA